>DASYKU010000031.1 GCA_035995165.1 Mycobacteriales bacterium | reverse complement strand
CCCGGTGCTGGTCAAGCGGGGTATCGACCTCGCGGTGGGTGCGCTGGTGGAGCATCTGCAGTCGGTGGCGCACCTGGTGGAGACCGAGGAGGACTTCGCCCACGTGGCCGGCATCTCGGCCAACGACGACGTGATGGTCGGCCGGGTCATCGCGCGGGCGCTGCACACCGTCGGCGAGACCGGCATCGTGACCGTCGAGGAGGCCGCGCAGTACGGCATGAGCGTGGACTTCGTGGAGGGCTTCGAGTTCGACAACGGCTTCATCTCGCCGTACCTGGTCACCGACCCCGGCCGGCTGGAAGCGATCCTCGATGACCCGTACATCCTGCTGACCAACGAGAAGATCACGCAGGTCCAGCAGCTGATGCCGGTGCTGGACAAGATCATGCGCGAGCCCCGGCCGCTGGTCATCCTGGCCGAGAACGTCGAGGGCTCGGCGCTGTCCATGCTGGTGCACAACCACGTCAACGGGATCTTCCAGGCCGTGGCGGTCCGTGCGCCCGGCTTCGGTGACCGGCGGCTGCGCAAGCTGGAAGACATCGCCGCGGTCACCGGTGGCGCGGTGGTCAGCAAGCACTCCGGGTTCTCGCTGGAGACCATAACCCTGGAGCAGCTGGGCCGGGCCGGCCAGGTCCGCGTCACGGCCGACCACACCGCCATCATCGGCGGCGACGGCTCGGCCGAGGACGTCGACTTCCGGCTGGGACAGCTGCGGGCCGAGCTGGAGCGGGCCACGTTCGGCATCGACGCGGACGTGCTGAGTGAGCGGATCGGCGCTCTGTCCGGCAAGGTCGCGGTGATCCGGGTGGGCGCACCCACCCCGGCCGAGCTCAAGGAACTCCAGCACCGGGTCGAGGACGCGCTGGCCGCGACCCGGGCGGCGATGGCCGAGGGCATCGTGGCCGGCGGCGGCGTCGCGCTCCTGCACGCCGCGACGGCGCTGGACGAGCTCGAGGTCACCGACGACTACGCGATCGGCGTCGAGATCGTCCGGCGGGCGCTGTCCGAACCGGCCCACCTCATCGCCTCCAACGCCGGCTACTCCGGCCAGGAGGTGGTGGACAAGCTGTCCGGGCTGGGCGTCGACGAGGGCTTCGACGCGCTGCAGGGCCGGTACGGGAACATGCTCGAGATGGGCATCATCGACCCGCTGCGGGTCTGCCGGTCGGCGCTGCAGAACGGGGCGTCGGTGGCCGGGCTGCTGCTCACCACCAACACGCTCATCGCCGAGGAACAGACGCCCTGGGGTGGCAGCCGGGCGTTGATGACCGAGTTCGGGCAGCTCGACGAGGGGCTGCACCAGCCCTCGCCGGACTCCAGTACACCGCAGTCGCTCGGACTCGGGCCGTCGGTCGGCTGACGTGCCGGCATCTCCGGTGACGCCGGCGGGGGAGTTCCCCGCCGGCGCCACCGCCGCCGTCCCGGAGACCCCGGCGCTGCCACTGTCCACATTGGAGCAGTTGCGGTCCCGGGGCCGGGTGCGCGGACTGGTCGCGCTGCTCGGGCCGGCCTTCGTGGCCGCGGTCGCGTACGTCGACCCGGGCAACTTCGCGACCAACATCGCCGCCGGCGCCCGGCACGGGTACGCGCTGGCCTGGGTCGTGGTGACCGCGAACGCGATGGCCATGCTGGTGCAGTACCTGTCGGCGAAGGCCGGCATCGCGACCGGGATGGACCTGCCCGAGCTCTGCCGGACGTACTTCCGCCGGCCGGTCTCGCGCGGGCTCTGGGTCCAGGCCGAGATCATCGCGATGGCGACCGACCTGGCCGAGTTCGTCGGGGCCGCGATCGGGCTGAACCTGCTCTTCGGGGTGTCGCTGTTCCCGGCCGGGCTGATCACCGCGGTGGTCGCGTTCGCGGTGCTGGCGCTGGAGCAGCGCGGGCACCGCCGGTTCGAGCTGGCGATCACCGCGCTGCTCATGCTGGTGCTGCTGGGCTTCGCGTACGACCTGCTCGCGGTCGGGGCCCAGCCGGCGTCGCTCGCGGCCGGGCTCGTACCCAACTTCGCCGGGGACGGCAGCGTGCTGCTGGCGGCCGGCATCATCGGCGCCACGGTCATGCCGCACGTGGTCTACCTGCACTCCGCGCTGACCAAGGCCCGGGTGGCCTGCCGGGACGACGGCGAGCGGCGGGAGCTGCTCCGCTTCACCCGGGCCGACGTGCTGATCGGGCTGGGCCTGGCCGGGGCCATCAACCTGACCATGCTGGTCGTCGCGGCGTCGCTGTTCGGCCGCCCAGGGCGGTCCTCCTTCACCACGGTGGACACCATCGAGGCCGCGCACGCCGGGCTCGGGCAGCTCGTCGGCGGCGGGGCCGCGCTCGCCTTCGCGGTCGCGCTGCTGGCGTCCGGGCTGTCCTCGTCCTCCGTCGGCACGTACGCCGGCCAGGTCGTCATGCAGGGCTTCATCCGCCGCCGGATCCCGCTGCTGCTGCGCCGGGCGCTGACCATGCTGCCGGCGCTGGTCGTGCTGGGACTGGGGCTGCCGGCCACCGACAGCCTCATCGTGTCCCAGGTCGTGCTGTCCTTCGGGGTGCCGTTCGCGCTGGTGCCGCTGGCGCTGCTCACCCGGCGCCGGGACGTGATGGGTCCGTTCGTCAACAAGCCCGCAACCACCTTCGCTCTCTCGGCCGTCGCCGCGCTGATCATCGCGCTCAACGTGGTACTGCTGTGGGAGACGTTCGCCTGAGGGGTCTTGGTAACCATGTACGCGTTGTCCGAGCTGGGCCGGTTCTCCCTGGGGCTGCTGGCCGCCGGGGCCGCCGGCGTCCTGTTCATGCTGGTCTACCTGCGCGCCTGTGCCTGGGCGGACTGGGAGCTGATGACCTCGCGGGTGCGGCGGCGGGTGCACGTCTGGGAACGGCGGGCGCCCTCGGTGGTGGCCGGATCCGCGCTGCTCGCGGGGATCGGCCTGCTGCTCGGCCTCGTGGACGGCCTCACGTGAGCGCCCCGACGGCGGTCCGGACGCTGAGCACCCCGGCCGCGGCCGCGCTGGCCGACCTGGCCGCGACGTTCGAGGAGCTGCAGACCGTGCTGGGCTGCTGCGAGCGGCTGGTCGCCGGGCTGGCCGCGCCGGCCCAGGACGAGGTCGTCATCGAGTCGCTCTGGACCACGACCCTGCTCTCGTACGGGCGGTGCTTCGTGCCCGGGCCGCGGGGGATGGGGCTGACGGCCGAGGACGTGAAGGCGACCGCGCTGGAAGGGGCGGTCGAGGACTGGCACGACCTGCTGCTGCGGATGCGGGAGCACTTCGCCGACCCGGCGACCGACCCGCGGGAGCGGTTCTCCGTCGGCGTGTCCCGCAACTCCGACGGCACGGCGGCCGGCATCGCGGTGACCTCGGTGCGGCAGCCGCTGGTGGACGAGACGACGGTCCGCCAGACCGGGGCGCTGGCGTACGCGCTGCTGAGGCTGGTCAACGACCGGATCGGCACCCAGCAGCAGCTCGTCTTCGACGCTGCCGGCACGATGACCGCCCTGCAGCTCGACCGCCTCCCCGAAGTGGAGGTCGCCGAGTCCTGATCGGCGCCCCCAGCTCGGGGCCGGTTCAGTGGGCGGGGGTGGACTCCGGCTCGTTCGAGGGCTGCTGCTCGGCTGCGTGGGGGGCGCGGAGATAGACGAAGACGGCGGCGACGGCGAGGACGGCGGCGCCGGTCAGGACGGCGGCGGAGACGCCGTCGACGAAGGCGTGCCGGGCGGCGTCGGCGAGCTGCTGCCCGGTCGCGCCGAACCGGGTGACCGCGTCGGAGGAGACGAACGCGATCGAGGACCGGGCGCCGTCCGCCACCGGCGCGGGCAGGCCGGTCAGCGCGGGAGCCAGGCTGTCCCGGTAGCTGGACAGCAGCAGGCTGCCGAGCACGGCGATGCCGAGCGCGCTGCCGAACTCGCGGGACAGGTCGTTCATGGCCGAGGCCACGCCCTGCTTGGACTCCGGCAGCGACGCGGTGATCGCGGTGGTGGCCGGGGTGCCGGCCAACCCCATGCCGATCCCGAACAGGACCAGGCCGAGGTAGAACGTCACCGGGTTGAACTGCACGTCCAGCAGCGACATCACGCCGAGCCCGGCGGCGATCGAGAGCAGGCCCAGCGCCGCGATCCGGTTGGTGCCGAACCGGTCGGCCAGCCGCGGGGCCAGCCGGGCGCTGGGCAGCAGGAGGAACGGCAGCGGCAGCAAGGTCAGCGCGGCCAGCAGCGGGCTGCGCCCGACGACGAACTGCAGGTACTGCAGGACCACGAAGAAGAACCCGAACGCGGCGAAGAACTGCGCGGTCGCCGAGAGCGAGCCGGCCCCGAACCCGCGCAGCCGGAACAGCCGGACGTCCAGCAGCGGCGCCGGCGTGGCCAGCTCCCGCAGCACGAACCCGATCAGCGTGACCACCGCGACGGCGCCGGCGACCAGCGTGACGGCCTCGGCCCAGCCGCGGTCGGCGCCCTCGATGATCGCGAACACCAGGCTGGAGACGCCGACCAGCGAGAGCACCGCGCCGGGCACGTCGAGGCGGGGGCCGCGGGCGTCGCGCGAGTTCGGGATGACGGCCAGCGTGCCGACGAGGGCGAGCGCGGCGAGCACGACGTTGAGGGCGAAGAACGAGCTCCAGGAGAAGAACTCGAGCAGGATGCCCGCGCCGAACAGGCCGATCACCGCGCCGCCGCCGGCGATGCCGACCCAGACGCCGACCGCCCGGCCGCGCTCCTGCGGCGGGAACGACGTGGTGATCACCGACAGCGTCGTCGGCATGACCGCGGCCGCGCCGACGCCCATCAGCATCCGGGCCACGATCAGCTGGGCCGGCTCGTCGATGGTGACGGCCCAGGCGGCCGCGGCCCCGAAGAGGGTGAGCCCGATGGTGAGGACGCCCTTGCGGCCGTACCGGTCGCCGAGCGCGCCGGCGAACAGCAGCAGCCCGGCGAACACGACCGTGTACGCGTCGACGATCCAGGTCAGCTGGGTCTGGCTGGCGCCGGTGGAGCGGGCCAGGTCGGGCAGCGCGACGTTCAGGCCGCTGACCGCGGACACGACCATCATCAGCGCCAGGCCGACCACGACGAGGACGGCCCGGCGGCGGGCGGGGGGCAGGTGCGCGGGGGTCACGGGACGCTCCTCGGGCCGTAGAAATTCCGTACGTGCTGTATTCTGCACGTACAGAATTCACTTCGTCAATGGGTACGGTGAGGTCATGATCGGTGGGGAGCCGCCGCGGGCCCGGACGGGACGGCGGCCGGGGGACAGCGGGACGCGCGACGCGATCCGGGACGCGGCCCGCCAGCAGTTCGCCCGGCAGGGGTTCGACCGCACGTCGATGCGCTCGGTCGCGCTGGAGGCCGGGGTCGACCCCACGCTGGTCAGCCATTTCTTCGGGTCCAAGCAGCGGTTGTTCGCCGAGGTCATGCAGCTGCCGTTCGACCCGGCGCAGGTGCTGCCGCACATCCTGGCCGGGGATCCGGCCGGGATCGGCGCCCGGCTGGCCGGGTTCGTCGTCTCGGTGCTGTCCCACCCCGAGGGCTACGAGCGGATGACCGGCCTGATCCGGGCCGCGGCCAGTGAGGACGCGGCCGCGGTCGCCGTCCGCGAGCGGGTCAGCCGGGACATCCTCGCGCCGCTGGCCGCCGGCCTCGGCTCGGACGAACCGGAGCTGCGCGGGTCGCTGGCCGCGTCCCAGGTGGTCGGCCTGGTGATGGCCCGCCACGTGGTCAAGATCGAGCCGCTGGCCAGCCTGCCGCCGGATCGCGTGGCCGCCCTGATCGCCCCGACCCTGCAGCGCTACCTGGTCGACCCGCTGCCCTGACCAGGTCGGGCCGCCGCATCGGCGAGGGTCGGGTCACCGGTCCGCCCTGGGGGCGTCCTCCCGGACGGGCGGTGGTCCCGGGGGGCGGCCAGGTGGGGTGGCGACCGGGGGCGGGGCGCCGACCAGCCGGCCGCGGACCGCCCGCAGCAGCACGGTCGAGCGGGCCGTCACCGGCAGATCGATCCCGGCCGCCGGCCGCCCCGCCCCGGCCGGCGGGAACCCGTCCGGATAGGTGGTGTCCACGACCACGTCCCACCCGCTGGCCCAGGGCAGCCCGGGCAGCGCGAACGTGGTGTCCTCAGGCCCGGCGTGCAGCACCAGCAGGTACGACTCGTCCGAGAGCCGTTCCCCGCGCGGCCCGCGCTGCCGGATCCCGTCGCCGTCGAGGTACATGCCCAGGGTCCGCAGGTCCGGCGAGTGCCATTCCCGCTCGGTCATCTCGGTGCCGTCCGTGCGCAGCCAGGCCAGGTCCTTGCGCCCGTCGCCGCCCGGCACCGGCCGGCCGGCGAAGAACCCGCGCTGCCGCAGCACCGGCGACTCCCGGCGCAGCTCCAGCAGCCGCCGGGTCAGCGCCAGCAGGTCGGCCACCGCCGGTTTGTCCACTCCTGCCCAGTCCACCCAGGACACCTCGTTGTCCTGGCAGAACGCGTTGTTGTTGCCACCCTGGGTCCGGCCGATCTCGTCGCCGGCCAGCAGCATCGGCACGCCGGTCGACAGCAGCAGGGTCAGCAGCATGTTGCGTACCTGCCGGCCGCGCAGCGCCGTCACCGCCGGGTCGTCGGTCTCGCCCTCGACCCCGCAGTTCCAGGACCGGTTGTGGGACTCGCCGTCCCGGTTGCCCTCGCCGTTGGCCTCGTTGTGCTTCTCCTCGTACGAGGCCAGGTCGCGCAGCGGGAAGCCGTCGTGCGCGGTGACGAAGTTGATGCTGGCGAACGGGCGCCGGCCGTCGTCCGCGTACAGGTCGGAGGATCCGGTGAGGCGGTAGCCGAGGTCGCGCACCCCGATCCGGTCGCCGGACCAGAACGACCGCACGGTGTCGCGGTACTTGCCGTTCCACTCCGTCCACAGTGGAGGGAACTCGCCGACCTGGTAGCCGCCCTCGCCGACATCCCAGGGCTCGGCGATGAGCTTCGTCCGGGACACCACCGGGTCCTGGTGGATCACGTCGAAGAACGCGGACAGCTTGTCCACGTCGTGGAAGGAGCGGGCCAGCGCGGAGGCGAGGTCGAACCGGAAGCCGTCCACGTGCATCTCGGTCACCCAGTAGCGCAGCGAGTCCATCAGCATCTGCAGCACGTACGGGTGGCGGACGTCGAGGGTGTTGCCGCAGCCGGTGTAGTCCATGTAGCGGCGCCGGTCGTCGGCCAGCAGCCGGTAGTAGCCGGCGTTGTCGATCCCGCGGAAGCAGAGCGTCGGCCCGGTCTCGTCGCCCTCGGCGGTGTGGTTGTAGACCACGTCCAGGATGACCTCGATGCCGGCCGCGTGCAGCGTCCGCACCATCGCCTTGAACTCGCGCACCTGCTCGCCCGGCGTGGCCGCGTACGCCGCGTGCGGGGCGAAGTAGCCGATCGTGTTGTAGCCCCAGTAGTTGGTCAGCCCGCGCCTGCGCACGGCCGGCTCGGTGACGAACTGCTGGGTCGGCAGCAGCTCGACCGCGGTGACGCCCAGCCCGGTCAGGTGCTCGATCGCGGCCGGGTGGGCCAGCCCCGCGTACGTCCCCCGCAGCGGCTCGGGCACGCCGGGATGCCGCTGGGTGAAGCCCTTCACGTGCAGCTCGTAGATGACCGTGTCCTCCCACGGCGTCCGCGGCCGGGTGTCGTTGCCCCAGGGGAACGAGTCGTGCACCACCACCGAGCGGGGCACGTACGGCGCGGAGTCGCGACCGTCCACAGTGTCCGATCGCGGGTCGCCGGCGAAGCCGTACACGGCCGGGTGCGGGGTGAACTCACCGTCCACGGCCCGTGCGTACGGATCGAGCAGGAGCTTGTCCGGGTTGTAGCGCAGGCCGTCCCGCGGCCGGTACGGCCCGTGCACGCGGTAGCCGTACCGCTGGCCCGGGCCGACCCGGGGCAGATAGCCGTGCCAGACGTGGTATGTCGTCTCGGTCAGCGGGATGCGGGTCTCGGACTCGGCCTCGCCGGCCCGGCTCTCGCCACCTCGGCCCCCGCCGGAGAACAGGCAGAGCTCGACCGCCTCGGCCCCGGCCGACCAGAGCGCGAAGTTCGTACCCTCGCCGTCCCAGGTGGCGCCGAGCGGCTCGGGTCGGCCGGGCCAGGGCGGGTCGCCCGGGCCGGGCACGTCGAGCAGCGGATCGCGACGGGTCACACCGGCATCCTGCCCGACGCGCCCACCGGGTGTACGACGGTGCCGCGACCCGGTGGTTGGATATCCGCGTGGTGAGCGCTGCGGACCAGGACACCGTCATCCGCATGACGGGTGTCGGTGTCCGGCGCGGCCGATCCCACCTGCTGCGCTCGGTCGACTGGACCGTCGAGCTGGACGAGCGCTGGGTCGTGCTCGGGCCCAACGGCGCCGGCAAGACCACGCTGCTGCAGCTGGCCGCGGCGCAGCTGCACCCGACCACGGGCACGGTCGAGGTGCTGGGGGAGCGGCTCGGCTCGGTCGACGTGTTCGAGCTGCGGCCGCGGATCGGGCTGACCAGCGCCGCGCTGGCGGCCCGGGTGCCGGGTGCGGAGACCGTGCTCGACGTCGTGGTCAGCGCCGGCTACGCGGTGCTCGGCCGGTGGCGCGAGGACTACGACCTGCTCGACACCGGCCGGGCCCGGCACCTGCTCTACCAGCTCGGCGTGCAGGGGCTGGCCGAGCGCCGGTTCGGGACGCTGTCGGAGGGCGAGCGCAAGCGGGTGCAGATCGCCCGCGCGCTGATGACCGACCCCGAGCTGCTGCTGCTGGACGAGCCGGCCGCGGGCCTGGACCTGGCCGGCCGGGAGCAGCTGGTCGGCCGGCTGGCCGCCCTCGCCGCCGACCCGGACGCGCCGACGATGGTGCTGGTCACCCACCACGTCGAGGAGATCCCGCCGGGAGTCACGCACGCGCTGCTGATGCGGGGCGGGCTGGTCGTCGCGGCCGGGCTGCTGACCGACGTGCTGACGGCGGACCTGCTCAGCGTGACGTTCGGGATGCCGCTGGCGCTCGACCGGCACGCCGGGCGGTACGCAGCGCGAGCAGCACTGTGACCGCCGCGACCGCGATCCAGATCCCGTAGCGGACCTGGTCGGCGGCGGTCAGGTCGCGGTCGTCGGGGAGCAGCAGCGCGGCCGGCCAGTGCAGCCGCAGGTCGTCCGGGGCGAGCACCCACCGGGTCTGCCCGAAGTAACCGGTGACCAGCAGCACGACGTAGTAGACGACACCGAGCGCGCCCAGCCCGGCGGCGGTGACCCGGACGGACCGGGTCGCCCGGGTCAGCCAGGCCAGGATGATCAGCACGGCCAGCGGCAGCACCACCACGAGCTGGCGGCCCGGCCACCAGAACCCCTGCATGGTCAGCGCCACCCAGGTCGCGGTGCCGTACCCGGCCAGCAGCGGCACGGTCAGCGCGGCCCAGTGCGGCGGACGGCGGTGGAGCAGCACGGCCAGCGCCGGCAGCAGCAGGAACCAGGCCGGCTGCCAGGCCGCGATCCCGAAGTCCCGGTCGACCAGCAGCCCCAGCAGCCGGATCGTGCGACCGGGATAGTCGGGCTGGAAGCCGATCACGCCGAACTCGCCCGAGCCCTGGAAGGCGTCGCCGCTGGCGTACGCGGTGATGCCGCCGTAGATGGCCTTGTGCACGGCCAGGTAGACCACGCCGCCGGCCGCGAGCCCGCCGGCGAGCAGCACGGTCGCCCGGATCCGGCCGGCCCGCAGCAGGCCGGCCGCGGCGACCAGGACCAGCGCGACGCCGACCGGGGCGTACTTGACCGAGAGCCAGGGCATCGCGATGACGGCCAGCGCGAACGTGGTCAGCGTCCGGGCGGCCGGGCGGGGCGCGGTCAGGGCGGCGAGCGCGACCAGCGCGGCCAGCGCGCCGGGCAGCTCCGGGTAGACCTGCTGCCCGTACACGGCCAGGGGGGAGGTGCAGGTGGCCAGGGCGACGCCCGGCCCGGCCAGCCCGAGCGGGACGCCGAACCGGCGGACCGCCGTCCACAGCAGCAGCGCGGCCAGGATCCCGGCCAGCACCGCGAGCGTGAGCTTGGCCGCGAGCCAGCCGCCCAGGCCCATCGGCACGGCCAGGATGACCGGCAGCAGCGGGTCGTGCGGGGACAGCTGGCTGCCGTCCGGGCGGGTCGCGGTCTGCACCGGCAGGTCGCTGTCGTGGAAGGCGAGGAAGCGCCGGGCCGCGAGCTCGTCGGAGATGTCGAGGTCGTGGTCCTCCCAGAGGGAGAGCGCGGAGAGCAGGTACTGCGGCTCGTCCACGGCCGCCTGCCCGCCGTACGTGGAGGGGACGCCGGCGCCGAGGCCGGCCGCGAGCACCGTGAGTAGCCCGACGATCAGCATCGCCATCGTCAGCCGCCCGGGAACGGCCGGGGCGTCCTGCTGCAGCGTCAGGCTCACGCCACGAGGACGGGCTCGACCGCGGCCGCGACCTGCCGGGCCACGAGGTCGTCGAGGTCGGTCACCGGCACGAACCCGAGCGTACGGCCCAGGCGGGTGGTGTCGGCCCAGGTGGCCGCCGGCTCCACCGCCGCCGCCGGCTCGACCACCAGGTCGGCCGCCTCGGCCAGCACCCGGCAGACCGCCGCGGCCAGGTCGGCCAGCGTCCGGGGACGCCCGGTGCCGACGTTCAGCGGGCCGGTGACGTCGCGCTCGGCCGCGAGCCGGGCCGCCCGGACCACGTCCCGGACGTCGGTGACGTCGCGGGTCCGGTCGAGGGAACCGAGCACCCGGATCGGCCGCCCGGCCCGGACCGCGGCGATCCAGCGGGCCAGCGCCATGTCCGGCCGCTGCCCCTCGCCGGCCACCGTGAACGGGCGCAGCAGCGCGACCGGCCGGCCGGCACAGAGCCGCTCCATCGTGGCCTTGCTGCGGGCGTACGCACCGAGCGGGCGCGGCGGGTCGTCCTCCCGCGACGGCCGGCCCGGGCAGTCGCCGTACACGGACGAGGAGGAGGTGACGACGAGCGGGGTCCGGTGCGGGACGAGGTCGAGGACGGCCGCGGTGGCGAGCACGTTGTCGCGGGTCCGGGCGGCGTCGGCGGTGAGCCCGGTGTCGCGGACGCCGGGGCGGCCGGCCAGGTGGAAGACCGCGTCGGCGGTGCGCAGGGCCTCGGCCACGGCCGGGTCGCCGGCGAGCAGATCAGCCTGCAGCGTCGTCACCCGCGCGCCGGCCGGCCCGGTCACGCCGAGGTCGGGGGCCCGGCCGGCGGTCGCGACGGGCCGGCGGTCGACGGCGACCACGGCCGTCCCGTCCGCGGCCAGCGCGGCGACCAGGGCCTGTCCGAGAAACCCGGCGGCCCCCGTGACGACGACAGCCATCCGACCTCCAGACCCTGACGCGAGCGGACTTAGGCTAGCCTTCCCTCACTATGCTCGTCACCCGGCCTCAGACGCTCCCGGTGCCGCGGCCGCGGACCTCGCGGCTGAAGCAGGCCCGCCGCTGGCTCGGGGTGCTGGCGCTGGCGCTCGCCGTCGGCTACCTGGCCACGGTCGTCGACTTCGGGTCGCTCGGGGCGGCGCTGGAGGCGGTCGGGCGCAGCCCGGGCGCGCTGCTCGGCGCCGTCGTCCTCTACGCCGGGGCGTTCGCGCTGCGCTCCTGGGCCTGGACCCGGGTGCTGCCGACCCTGCCGTACGGGCAGTCCTGGGCCGCGCTGCACGTCTCGCTGCTGGGCAACCACGTGCTGCCGTTCCGGCTCGGCGAGGCGCTGCGGGTGACCAGCGTGCTGCGCCGGACCGGGCTGCCGGCCGCGCCGGTCACCGCCTCCGCCGTCGCGCTGCGGGCGGCCGACCTGCTCGCCGTGCTGGCGCTGGCCGTCGTCGGTGCTCCCGCGGTCGCGAACGAGTTCGACGCCTGGGGCTGGGTGCTGGCCGCGGTCCTGCTCGCGGCCGGCGTCGCGGCCGTGGTCCTGCTGTTGCGGCTCAAGCGGCGTGGCGCCGCGGTCCGGATGCCCGGCCTGGGTGTCGCCGCGGCCGCGAGCGTGGCCTGGCTGCTGGAGGCGGCGGTGATGTGGGCCGCGGCGTCCGCCGCCGGGATCTCGCTCACCTATCCGCAGGCGGTCGCGGTCACCGCGGTGACGATCGCCGCGCAGACGATCGCGGTCACCCCCGGCGGCATCGGCGGCTACGAGGCCGCCGCCACCGCCGCCCTGGTCGGGCTGGGGGCCGGCCCGGGCGCGGCGCTGGCCGCCGCGCTGGTCGCGCACGCCACCAAGACCGCGTACTCGCTCGTGGTCGGGGGAGTCGCCCTGGTCACCCCGGCCCCGGGGTACTTCGGCCGGCTGCGGCTGTCCCGGGCGCTGCCGCCCCGGCCGGCCCCGGTCGAGCCGGCGCCGGACGCGCCGATCGTGGCGGTGATCCCGGTCTACAACGAGGAGGCCACCGTCGGCGACGTGGTCCGGCGGCTGCCGTCCGTGGCCTGTGGACGTCCGGTCCGGACGGTCGTGGTCGACGACGGCTCCACCGACGCCTCCGCCGAGCGGGCCCGGGCCGCCGGCGCCACCGTGCTGCCGCAGCCCCGCAACCTCGGGCTCGGAGCAGCCGTCCGCCGGGCGCTGGCGGAGGCGACCGCGCTGCGCCCGGCCTGCGTGGTCTACCTCGACGCGGACGGCGAGTACGCCCCCGAGGAGCTGGCCGTGCTGGCCGCCCCGGTGCTGGCCGGCCGGGCCGACTACGTGATCGGCTCCCGGTTCGCCGGCGGCGCCCGCCGGATGACGGCGCACCGCACCGCCGGCAACCGGCTGCTGACCCACTGGGTCCGCTGGATGACCCGCCGCCGCGACCTCACCGACGGCCAGAGCGGCTACCGCGCCTTCTCCGCCGACGCGGCCGCCGCGGCCGAGATCGTGCACGACTACAACTACGCCCAGGTCCTCACCCTCGACCTGCTCGGCAAGGGCTACGCGTACGCCGAGGTGCCGATCACGTACGCGTTCCGGACCAGCGGGAGCTCGTTCATCAGGCTCGGCACCTACCTGCGCAAGGTCCTCCCCGCCGTCCACCGCGAGCTCAACGGCCCCTGACCGGCGGGCCCGGCGGGCGGCCGTGCCCCAGTCCCAGGCGGAAGGGTCGACCCGAACGGGTCAGTCCTCGACGACGTGGGCGGCGAAGCGGGCGCGGGCGGCGGCCCAGAGGACGGGGTCGCGGGTGCCGTCGGGGCGCAGGGCGTCGACGGCGTCGAGGGCCTCGGCCATCGCGTGGTGGGTGTTGTCGTGGGCGAACAGGCCGAGGCGGCCGAAGGTGGTGATCCGCTCCAGCCCGTCGGCCCAGTCGTCCAGCGGGCGGAGCGCGTCGGCGTACCCGATCTCGTAGACGGGGTAGACGTGCGGGAGCCGGCGGACGTGCACGCCGCCGAGCCGGACCGGGGGCAGGCCGGTCGCGGCCAGGCCGGCGCGGACGATCGTGGCGAGCTCGTCGTCGGTGGCGGTCCAGACCGCGTCGCCGACCGCGCAGGGGATCTCGGCGCACAGGACCGTACGGTCGGCGGGGTCCTCGGGGCTGACGCGGTAGTTGGCCGGCTCCGACAGCCGCGTCACCGGGGTCTCCGGGCCGGGCAGGTAGTGCGCGTCGAACTCGGTCCACCGGCCGCCCTCGTGGACCAGGTAGACCAGCGCCATCGCCCGGAACGTCAGCCCGCTCGCGGGCACGTCCGCGCCGGCCAGCCGGGCCAGGATCGGCAGCGGCACCGTGGACAGGACGTGTCCGGTGTGGACGGACCGACCGTCCGCAGTGGACACCGTGACGCCGTCGGCGGCGGGCGTCACCGCGGTCACCTCGGCCCCGGTCTCGACCGTCGCGCCCGCCTTCGCGGCCGCCTCGGCCAGCACGTCGACGATCTGGCCGAAACCGCGGCGGGGGTAGTGGAAGAGCCGGCCCTGGCCGGAGGAGTCCCGGCGGACGATCTTGCGGGCGATGCCCCAGACGCCGCCGGAGCCGACCCGGCGGCGGGCCTGCTCGGCGTCGATCCGGCTGCCGGGAAGGCCCCAGAGCTTCACCGCGTACGGCCCGTAGAGGGCGCCGTGCAGCTCCGGTCCGATCGTGCCGCGCAGCATCGACTCGTACGACGACGGGTCCGTCTTGGTGACCGGGCCGGTCACGGCGTCGCGGGCGATGCGGGCCACGGCCCCGGGCGGCAGGGTGCGGGCGAGCTCGGCCGGGCGCAGCGGGAAGCCGACCCAGCGGCCGTACACCCGCAGCCGGCCGTGCCGGGGCCGGGTCTGCAGGTCCTCGCCGAGCAGCTCCCGGAGCAGGCCGAGCACCGCGGGCGGGCTGGCCGGGTGCAGCCGGTGGCTGCCCGAGTCGACCCGGATGCCGGCCACCTCGAAGGAGGCCGCCATCCCGCCGACGGCCGGGCCGCGCTCCAGCAGCAGCACCGACCGGCCGCGCTCGGCCGCCCGCATCGCCGCGGCCAGCCCGGCCGGCCCCCCGCCCAGCACCACCACGTCGACATCGACCACCGGCCGAGCGTAGTCAGGCGGTCTGTTGCCCGCGGTCGCGATACCGGGCGGTAGGGTCCAGGGCCAGGGCGAGAGGGAGGGGCAGCGGGTGGGCGAGTTGGTCAAGCTCGAGGTCGACGGCGGCGTGGGCACGGTCCGGCTCGACCGGCCCCCGATGAACGCGATCAACGACCAGCTGCGGACCGAGCTCGCCGAGGCCGCGCTGGAGGCGACCGCCCGGGCCGACGTCCGGGCCGTGGTGATCTACGGCGGCGAGAAGGTGTTCGCCGCCGGCGCCGACATCAAGCAGATGGTCACCGCCGGCTACGCCGAGATGGTCGAGCGGGCCGGCGCCCTGCAGTCCGCGCTGGAGCTGCTGGCCCGCATCCCCAAGCCGACCGTCGCCGCCGTGACCGGGTACGCACTGGGCGGCGGCTGCGAGCTCGCGCTGACCGCCGACTTCCGGGTCTGCGGCGACAACGCGAAGCTCGGCCAGCCGGAGATCCTGCTCGGCGTCATCCCCGGCGCCGGCGGCACCCAGCGGCTGGCCCGGCTCCTTGGCCCGGCCCGGGCCAAGGACCTGGTCTACTCGGGCCGGTTCGTCGGCGCCGAGGAGGCGCTGCGGATCGGGCTGGTGGACAAGGTCGTCGCGCCCGACGAGGTCTACTCGGCCGCGGTCGAGATGGCCTCGAAGTACGTCGAGGGCCCGGCGCTGGCGCTGCGGGCGGCCAAGGCCGCCATCGACGGCGGCCTGGACGTCGACCTGGACAGCGGGCTGCGGCTGGAGACCCAGCTGTTCACCGGCCTGTTCGCGACCGAGGACCAGACCATCGGGATGAGGTCGTTCGTCGAGAACGGTCCCGGCAAGGCGAAGTTCACGGGGAAGTGAACGAGCCCGGGCGGGCGCAGCGCGTCTCCCGCGAAGAGGTCGAGGCGGCCCGGGACGATCCGAAGCGCGCCAACATCCTCTACCACGACTGGGAAGCCGGCTCCTACGACGAGAAGTGGTCCATCTCGTACGACGAGCGCTGCGTGACCTACGCGCGCGGCCGGTTCGACCACATCGCCGGCCCGGTGGCCGAGCCCTACGGGCGGGCGCTGGAGATCGGCTCCGGCACCGGCTTCTTCCTGCTCAACCTCATGCAGGCCGGGGTCGCGAAGAGCGGCTCGGTGACCGACATCAGCCCGGGCATGGTCGAGGTCGCGCTGCGCAACGCCGCCGGCCTCGGCCTGGACGTCGAGGGCCGGGTCGCCGACGCCGAGACGATCCCGTACGGCGACGGCGAGTTCGACCTGGTCGTCGGGCACGCGGTGCTGCACCACATCCCGGACGTGGAGAAGGCGCTGCGCGAGGTCCTGCGGGTGCTCAAGCCGGGCGGCCGGTTCGTCTTCGCCGGCGAGCCGACGCGGTACGGCGACGTGATCGCCCGCCGGCTGTCCCGGCTGACCTGGTGGGCCGCCACCCGCGCGACCCGGCTGCCGGCGTTGTCGGCCTGGCGCCGGCCGCAGCAGGAGCTGGACGAGTCCTCCCAGGCTGCGGCGCTGGAGGCGGTCGTCGACCTGCACACGTTCGCGCCGGCGAGGCTGCGCCGGCTGGCGCACGCGGCCGGCGCCGTCGACGTCGAGGTCCGGACCGAGGAGCTGACCGCGGCCTGGTTCGGCTGGCCGGTGCGCACGTTCGAGGCCGCCGTGCCGCCGGGGAAGCTCGGCTGGGACTGGGCGATGTTCGCGTATCAGGGCTGGCAGCGGCTGTCCGCGCTGGACCGGCGGCTGACCCGGGTGGTGCCCGCGGGGCTGTTCTACAACGCGCTGGTGACAGGGTCGAGACCTGGCGACACGCGCACCTGAGGGTGTTACCGTGGCGGCCCGTTCAGAGTTTTAGGAGTGGCACGTGGCACAGGGCACCGTGAAGTGGTTCAACGCCGAGAAGGGCTACGGCTTCATTGCCGTCGAAGGTGGGGGTGCCGACGTCTTCGTGCACTACTCCGCGATCGCGACGAGCGGCTACCGGAGCCTCGACGAGGGTCAGAAGGTCGAGTTCGACGTGACCCAGGGTCAGAAGGGTCCGCAGGCGGAGAACGTCCGCCCGATGTAGTCGTCTCATCCCGGCGCCCCGGTCGGTTCGCCGGCCGGGGCTCCCGGCTGTCCGGGTACTGTTTCCCGATGGCTCGTCCCGCTCGGTTCCTCACCGTGGCCAGCCTGCGCTGGATCATCCGGCACCGGGCCTGGACCCCCTGGTATCTGGCCCGCTACTGGCGGTTCGCGGTGTTCAAGCTGCGCAACCCGCACGTCGTCACCGAGGGCTTCGTCTTCCTCGGCCGCAACGTGACGCTGGAGGCCCGCCGCGGGTACGGCCGGCTCATCCTGGGCCGCTGGGTGCACATCGGCAGCGGCAACAGCATCCGGTGCCACGAGGGAACGATGCGCATCGGCGACAAGTGTGTGTTCGGCAAGGACAACACCGTCAACGGCTACCTGGACATCGAGTTCGGCGCGGCCACCATCGTCGCCGACTGGGTGTACGTCTGCGACTTCGACCACGCCTTCGACGACGTGACGATCCCGATCAAGGACCAGGGCATCGTGAAGTCGCCGGTCCGGATCGGGCCGGACGTCTGGCTCGGCACCAAGGTGACCGTGCTGCGCGGGACCACGATCGGGCGCGGCAGCGTGATCGCGGCGAACGCGGTGGTGAACAAGGACATCCCGGCGTACTCGGTGGCGGTGGGGGTGCCGGCCCGGGTGATCCGGGACCGGATCGCCGACCACGAGGCGGCGGCGCTGCGGCGGGCGGCGCTCGCCGACATCGCGCGCAAGACCCGCCTCGCCTCGGAGTCGGCCCCCTAGACGGGGGCCTACCGGTCGGTAGGGTCCGGGGCATGGAGACGATCGAGGGTCACGGCGGCGACGTCGCGGTCGCCGCGCTGCGGGCGGCCGGGGTCGAGGAGATGTTCACGCTCTCCGGCGGGCACGTCTTCCCGGTCTACGACGCGGCGGTCCGGCAGAAGATGCGGATCGTCGACGTACGGCACGAGCAGACGGCCACGTTCGCGGCCGAGGGCACCGCGAAGCTGACCCGCCGGCCCGGGCTGGCCGTGGTGACGGCCGGTCCCGGGGTGACCAACTCCGTCTCCGCGGTGACCTCGGCGTACTTCACCGGGGTGCCGCTGGTCGTGCTCGGCGGCCGGGCCCCGACGGTGAACTGGGGCCGCGGCGGTCTGCAGGAGCTCGACCACGTGCCGATCCTCGCCCCGGTCACGAAGCTGTCCCGGACCGCGACGACCGGCGACGACATCGGCCCGGTGCTGCTGGCGGCCGCGCACACCGCGCTGTCGCCGCACCGGGGGCCGGTGTTCGTGGACGTCCCGATGGACACGATCTTCTCGCCGGCCTCGGCCTCGATCGCCTTCGAGCCGCCGGCGGCCGTGGCGCCCGACCCGGACGCGGTGGCCGCGATCGCCCGGCTGATCGCCGCGGCCGAGCGGCCCGCGATCATCGCCGGCGGGGACGTCTGGACCGGCCGGGCCGAGCAGGCGCTGCGCCGGGCCGCGGCCGCGCTGGACGTGCCGGTCTTCGCCAACGGGATGGGCCGCGGCTGTCTGCCCGCCGACGACCCGCGGGCGTTCTCCCGGGTCCGCGGGCTGCTGAAGAAGGAGGCCGACCTGGTCGTGGTCGTCGGCACGCCGCTGGACTTCCGGCTGGCGTTCGGCGACTTCGGGTCGGCCGCGGTGGTGCACGTCGCCGACTCGGCCGGCGGCGTCGCGACCCACCGGGAGCTGGCCGGCTCCGCGTCCGGCGACCTGGCCGCGATCCTCGACGGGCTGGCCGCCACCGGCGCCGGCCACGCGCCCTGGGTGGCCCGGCTGCGGGAGGCCGAGGACGCGGCCCGGGCCAAGGACGAGCCCCTGCTGGCCGGCGGCGGCCCGGCGATCCGGCCGCCCGCGGTCTACGGGGCGCTGCGGTCGCGGCTGGCCCGCGACGCGGTGGTCGTCGGCGACGGCGGCGACTTCGTCTCCTACGCGGGCAAGTACGTCGACTCGTACGAGCCCGGCTGCTGGCTGGACCCGGGTCCGTACGGGTGTCTGGGCACGGGGTTGGGGTACGCGATGGCGGCCCGGATCGCCCGCCCGTCGGCCCAGGTGGTCCTGCTGCTCGGGGACGGGGCGGCCGGGTTCTCGCTGATGGACGTGGACACGCTGGTCCGGCACGACCTGCCGGTGGTGATGGTGGTCGGCAACAACGGCGCCTGGGGGCTGGAGAAGCACCCGATGCGCCAGATCTACGGCTACGACGTGGCCGCCGAGCTGCGGCCGGAGACCCGCTACGACGAGGTCGTGCGGGCGCTGGGCGGGGGCGGGGAGACCGTCCGGGAGCCGGCCGAGCTGGGTCCGGCGCTGGACCGGGCCTTCGCCTCCGGGGTGCCGTACCTGGTCAACGTGCTGACCGACCCGGACGACGCCTACCCGCGCTCGTCCGTGCTGGCCTGAAAGCGGGCCCGGTCGACGATCGCGCGGGTGACCCGGCCGGTGGCCACGGTCGTGCCGTCCTGGGTGAGCCGCACGTCGAAGGTGAGCCTCGTACCGGCCTTGTAGACGAGCGTGGCCTCGGCCCGGACGGCGGCGCCGACCGGGGTCGGGGCCAGGTGGTCGAGCTCGACATGGGTGCCGACCGTGGTCTGGCCCGGCTTCAGGCAGCCGGCCGCGGCCGCGGCCGCCACGGTCGCGGCCTCGGCCAGGGCCAGCGCGCGGGGGGTCCCGAGCACGTCGACGTCGCCCGAGCCGAGGGCCCGGGCAGTGTCAGCGGTGGTCACCACCGTCTCGATCGTTGCGGAATCGGTCGGTTCGCCCACGCGCGCACCGTAGCGCAGGGGCCGTAGGCTGCCCGATCAAATGAGAAGGGCCGGGTCGGCGTGACCCGGGAAGGAGGCTGGATCGTGCGCACCGCACTACGTCGGGGTCGGCGTCTGGGCGCCTTCCTGTTGCTCGCACTGTCGGCGTGGTACTTGGTGCTGCGCCGGCGGTCGTCCGCGGTGCGGTGGGTGGAGCCGCCGCCGGTCCCGGTGCCGGCCGAGCCCGGGCCGCCGGGGGAGCTGCCGGCGGACGTGCTGGCGACCGACGCCGGGCTGACCGCGCTGCCGGACCCCGACGTGGACGCCGTCGAGCCGCCGGCCGGGACCGTGACGGTGGACGAGGCGCGGGTCGCGGAGCTGCTGGCCGGGTCCTCGGACGCGGACCTGGTCGTCGTCGAGGAGGCGGACTACGAGGACGCCCTCGCCGCGGCCGCCCCCGAGCCGACCGCCCCTCCGGAGACCCCCGCCGAGGTCGCTGCCTCGGCTGAGCCCGAGGCTTCGCCCGAGCCCGAGCCCGAGGCCGCTCTCGAGGCCATCCCCGGGGCGGACGGGGTGGACGAGGTGACGGAGACGCAGCTCATCGCGCCGACGGGGGTGGACGGGGAGACCGCGACGATCGCGCTCGGCGCCCCGGCGTACGACGACGAGGAGACCAGCACCCAGATCCCCATGCCGACGTTCAGCGAGATGCCGACCATGGAGATCCCCGCGGTCACCGACGACCTGCGCGCGGTCCGCGGCATCGGCCCGTCGATGGAGCGGATGCTGCACGGCCTCGGCATCGTCAGCTTCCGCCAGCTGGCCCTGCTCGACGGTGCCGAGCTGGAGCGCGTCCGGGCCGAGCTGAGCGACTTCCGGTCCCGGATCGAGCGCGAGGACTGGGTCGGCCAGGCCCGCGACCTGCACAAGGAGAAGTACGGCCGGGACCCGGGCTAGGACGACGCCCCGGTCAGCAGGTTGCCGTCGCGGACGACGAGCCGGGGTGCGGCCCGCCCGGACGCGTGCAGCGCCCGTTCCTGGGTGACCGCGAGCGCGTAGGTCGCGGCGGTCCGCTCGGCCACCCCGGCCCAGGTGTGCTCGGCCGCGAGCCCGGCCCGCCCGGCCCGCACCATCCGCCGGGCCCGGACCTGGTCGGCGAGCACGCCGTCGACCGCGTCGGCCAGCGCGGCCGGGTCGCCGGGGGCGAAGCGCACCCCGGTCCGCCCGTCGGCGACGATCTCGGCCAGCCCGCCGACGTCGGCCACCGCCACCGGGGTCCCGGCCGCGGTCGCCTCCAGCGCGACCAGCCCGAACGGCTCGTACCGGCTGGGGACGACGGCGCAGTCCGCCGCGGCGACCAGCGCGGCCAGGTCGGCGTCCGGCACGAACCCGGCGAACGCCACCGACCGCCCCAGCCGCAGCCCCCGGGCCTGCTCCCGCAGTTCCTCGGCCGCCGGCCCGGTGCCGGCCACGACCAGCCGCAGCCCCGGGTGCCGCCGCCGCAGCCGGGGCACGGCCGCGATCAGGTCCTGCACGCCCTTCTCGTGCACCAGCCGCCCTCCGTACGAGAGCAGCGGCCCGTCCCCGGCCCACCGCCGCCGGGCGGCCGCGACCTGGTCCGGCGCGACCTGCCAGCGCGCGACGTCGACCCCGTTGGGCAGCACGTCGACCTTCTCCGGCGGCAGCTCGAACAGCCGGGTCACCTCCCACCGCATGTACGCCGAGCACGCGATCACCCGGCGGGCCTCGTACGTCAGCCACCACTCGATCGAATGGATGCCACGGTTGAGCGGCCCGGGCAGCCAGCCCTGGTGCCGGCCGGCCTCGGTCGCGTGCAGGGTGGCGACCAGCGGGACGCGAAGGTGGTGCTTGAGCGTGGTGGCGGCGTGCGCGACCAGCCAGTCGTGCGCGTGCACGACGTCGAACGTCTCGCCGGCGCAGACCGCGAGCCCGGCCCGGGTCAGCGTGTGGTTGAGCGCCATCGTCCAGGCCAGCAGGTCGTCGGTGAAGCTGAGCAGCGACGGGTCCTCGGGCACCCGGACGACCCGCACCCCGCCGCGTACCTCGTCGTACGCGACCCCGGCGGTGCCCGGATGCCGGCTGACCACGGTGACCTCGTGCCCGGCCCGGACCAGCGCCTCGGCCAGCGCGTGCACGTGCCGGCCGAGCCCGCCGACGAGCACCGGCGGGTACTCCCAGGACAGCATCAGCACGCGCACCCGCGGCATGGTGCCACCCCGTGGCGCAGGGTGGGGAACGGACCCGGCGGCGGTCCCCTGCCGGGGGTGCCCATCACTTTCCGTATTCGTCAGCCGGATCCGGTCCACGAGGCTTACGCTCGCTCCCGCGTCCGCGGGCGCGCGGGCGTCTCCAGCAGCGGGACACTCGCCGAAAGGAAAGAGCACGGCCATGACCGACACGACGCCGGGCGTCCCGCCGGTCCCGCCGCCGCCGCCCAACACGGCCTGGCAGCAACAGACTCCCGACGCCGAGCCGTACGCGTCGCACGCCACCCTTCCGCTGCGGACGCAGCTGCCGAACGCCGCGGCGGATCGCCGGCTGGCGCCCGCCGTGCTCGTCCTCGGGATCGGCGCCGCGCTCGTCGCCGTCCTGCTCGTGGTGCTGCTCGCCCGCGCCTGAACCCGGTCAGCCCAGCAGCGGGAGCAGGCCCTCCGGCAGCAGCTGCGCCTCGTTGCGGCGGAACATGTCCACCGGCGCCCAGATCGCGGTCAGGTCCCCGCGCCGGCTGCGCAGCCGCGGCTGCGACCAGACCTGCGGGTCGGTGGTGGTGACCTCGTAGACCAGGACCAGCTCGTGCGCCTCGCGGCCGGCGAAGCGGTGGATGCTCTCCAGCGTCGCCATCGGCCGGACCTCGGTCAGCTGGATGGCGAAGTCGTCCAGCAGCGCCCGCCGGACCGCCTCGTGGCCGCGTTCGCCGAAGGCGATCTCGCCGCCCGGCGGCCGGTAGACCGTCCGGCCGCTGACCGGGTCGGGCAGCTCGGTGACCAGCATCCGGCCGCGGTCGGCCAGCAGCGCCACGGTCACCGCCCGGACCGACGGGCCGGCCGGCGGCGCGGTCGGGACCGGTCCGGCGCCGCCGAGGCCGACCATGCCCGGAGGCGCGCCGTACCCGCCCGGACCGCTGGCCGGACCGGCCGACTCGGCCTGGCCCTCGGGGCTGGAGCGCCACCGCAGCTCGGCCTCGACCAGGTCCAGGAACGCGTCGACCTCGTCCTCGTCGTACCCCCGGCTGCCGATCCGCGGCTTGCGGAAGGCGACCTGGTGCACCTCTTCGGGGTCGAGCTGGGGCAGGCCGCGGGTCTGCGAGAGCGCGTCGGTGATCTTCCGGAGGAAGTCGTCGACCTCGATCTCGTCGTACCCGCGGCGGCCGAAGGGGGGCTTCCCGAACTGCACGGATCGAACGTCGGACGCCTTGATCCGCTGTTCCGGTCGGCGCGCCGCAACGGCCTGACCCGCATATCCGTAGGCCATGGCGCCGGACACTACCGTGACCGGCCCGGCGCCGTCAGCCGCGCCCGCCCGGCTCAGCCGAGCGCGTGACCCAGCAGGCCGAGCGGCGGCGAGCCGAGGTCGAGCAGCGCGGCGTGGAAGCGCGGCAGGTCGAAGTCCGCGCCCCACTGCTCCCGGGCCTGCTCCCGCAGCGCCATGATCTCCAGCTTGCCCCAGGTGTAGCGCCCGTACGTCGGGTCGAACGTGCCCCGGCGGGCCTCGGACATGGCCCCCGGCCCGGCCAGGAACGCGTCCCGCTCGAACCGGCGGGCGGCCTCGGCGACGGTCATGCCCTCCGCGTGCAGCCCGATCGCGCAGGCCAGCCGGGTCACCCGCAGCAGCGCCTCGATCGCGACGCCGATGACGTAGCGGGGATCCTCGGCGTGGAAGCCCTCCTCGATCGCCACCTCCTCGACGTAGTGGGCCCAGCCCTCCACGAACGCGTTGCTGCCGAAGACGCGACGGGGTTCGCTGGGCGCGTGCCGCAGCGCGATCCCGTGCGAGAAGTGGCCCGGCGCGACCTCGTGCACGGTGATCGCCGGCAGCGTGGTCCGGCTGAAGATCTGCAGCCATTCCTCGCGGTCCTGCTCGGGCCACTCCGGCCGCGGCGGGGTCACCCAATACCAGGACGGGGTGTCGGGCTCGCCCGGCGCGGCCCAGGACATCATCGCCATCGCCCACTGCCGGGACTCCGGCGCCGGCCCGACCAGACAGGTCCCGTCCGAGTACGGCACCAGGCGGCGCTCGGTCGTCCAGGCGATGACCTCGTCGGTGAGCGCCTGGGCCTCGGCGATGACGCCCTCGGCGTCGGGGTGGTCGCGCTGCAGCTCGGCCACCAGCTCCGCCACCGGACGGCCCGGGGCGAGCCGCGCGCAGGCCTCGGTGAGCATCGCCGTCAGCCGGTCCCGCTCGGCGTCGGCCCGGGCCGCCATCGCGGCCAGGTCGACCTCGGTGGCCTCGGCCGCGGACAGCAGCAGGCTGAGCCCGTCGGGGCCGAGCGCGGCCGCCCCGAGCGCGCCGTCGCCGCTGTCGCCGGTGCCGGCCGCGGCCTCCAGGTGCGCGACCAACCGCTGCTGGGCCGCCAGCGCGGCCGCCTCGACCGGGTCGTCCTCGTCCAGCCCGGCGGCCAGCCCGCGGGCGCCGGGCAGGGTGGCGGCGGCGACCGCCGGCACGACCTCGTCCAGCGCGGAGATCGACGCGTCCACGGCCTGCGGCCAGGCGGCCAGGTGCCGGGCCCGGGCCGCGGCCCGTTCCGCGGCCGGCGCGTACTCCCGGTCGTAGCCGCCGACGTCGAGGTTCTCCACGTGCGGCATCGGGTTGCGGCGGTGCAGCCGCAGCTCCTCGAAGTACGCGCGGGTCTCGGCCTCCTTGGCCGAGACCAGCGCCTCGTCGTACGGGTCGGCCAGTGGGTCGCCGCCGAGCGCGGCCAGGCCCCGGCGGACGCCGGCCGGGGAGAGGTCCTGGACCTGCCCGTCGTACTCGTGCCGGCCGCTTCCTTCCCGGGCCCAGCTGACCCCGAGGTCGCAGAGGGCGCGCAGTCTCGGCTCCATGACGCGACCCTAGGGGATTCCGTTCGCGCGGCCTCCCACGGTCAGAGGGGCCGCGTATGGTCGTGTCACTGTCGTCGCGGAGGTGGCCCATGGTGCTCATCGGGATCTTGAGCGTCCTCGCGCTCCTGCTCGTGACGATGGGTGTGATCGACTTCAAGGCCCGCCGTCGGGGCATGGGCTACAAGGGCGTCGACACCTCGACGGCCCGCAACGACCAGCGCGCGTACGAGGCCCAGATGCGTCAGCAGATGGGCGGCTCCGACGTCCGGAACTTCCCCGGCAACACGGGCGGCTTCTGATGGAGATCCTCTTCGGGCTCGCCGGCATCGTGGTGCTGCTGCTGGTCGTCGCGGGCGTGAAGGACCTCAAGGCGCGCCGGCGCGGGGTTCGCATCCGGATCGGGAATCAGAGGGAGATGACCCCCGACCAGGCAGTGGCACAGGCCGAGCTGAACATGCGCACGCGCAACGACGGCCCCGGCACCTTCGGGCCGTTCTGAACTAGAACCGCCGCGCGTCGAGGTGGCCGAACGGCCCGTCGACGGCCCGCAGCCGTTCGGCGAGGGTCGCCGCCCCGGCGCGGTCATCGGCGTCGAGCCGGTCGGCCAGCGCGTGCAGCCGGGCGGCGTGCCCGGCGGCCCGGTCCCGGGCGTAGCCGGCCGCGCTGTCGTGGCTGACCATGAACGCCCAGTCGCTGGACAACGCCAGCAGCGCCTCCCGGACGAGTTGGTCCAGCACCGGATCGCGGACCGGTCCGCGGTGCGCGTCGAGCGTCGAGAGCAGCCGCTCCTGCACCCCTTTGGCCGCGAGCACCAGGTCCTGCACGGCCGGCCCCTCCCAGACCCGCCAGTCCTTCCCGGACCCCCAGGACGAGCGGCCGAGTTCCACCGGTGGCCCGACCAGCCCGTCCTCGGCCGCGCCGCGCAGCGTGGTCACCCGGATCCCGGCCGCCGGCAGCGCGGTCAGCACGGCCGCCAGCCAGTCCGGGCCCTCGTGCCAGTGGTGACCGAACAGCTCGGTGTCGAACGCGGCGACGACCAGCCCGGGTCGGCCGTTGCGGTCGGCCAGGTCCCGCAGCCGGGTCCGGACGGTGTCGGTGAAGTCGGCCGCGTCCCGGCGTACGGCGGCCGCGGCCAGGTCCGGCTCCCAGGGCCGCTTCGCCTCGGGCGGGACGTGCCGGCCGGTGACCCGGGCCGGCCGGAAGCCGGAGGCGTGGTCGAAGGTGTGGAAGTCGCGGTAGTCCGGCGCGCCCGGGTAGCCCGCCCGCGGTGACCAGACCCGGTAGCTGACCTCCAGGTCGCGACCGAAGCAGAGGACGTCGGTGGACCCGACCGGCCGGGCCGCGGCGGTGTCGCCGCGCAGGGCGGGGGAGTCGACCACGAACCGCTCGACCCCGGCCGCCGCGTACAGGGCCTCCTGGCCGGGGGCGTGACCGCACTCGGGCAGCCAGATGCCGGCCGGCCGCCGGCCCAGCCGGAGCGTCGCGTCGTCCAGCCCGGCGTGCAGCGAACCCGCCGCGACCCGCGGCTCCAGCAGCGGCAGGAAGGGGTGCGTGGCCGGGCCGCCGAGCAGCTCGACCACGCCCGCGTCCACCAGCGGCCGCAGCACGCCGGACAGGCCGCCGGACAGCCAGCGGTCCTCCAGGTCGGCCAGGCATTCGGTGGCGGCGCGGAACTCGTACCGGGCCAGCGCGGGGTTGCGCGGGGCCAGCTCCTGCGCCCGCAGCTGCCAGCCGCCGGCCCAGGTGTGCAGCTCCCGCAGGCAGTACGGGTCGTCGAGCATCGCCGCCAGCACCGGCGTCACGCCCAGGGTGAGCACGTCCCGGGCGCCGTCGGCGGCCAGCCGGTCGAGCAGCCCGAGGACCCGCCGCCAGGACCCGGTGAACGCCTGGTGCAGCCACTCCTCACCCACCGGCCAGGCCCCGGCGTGCGCGACCCAGGGCAGGTGGGTGTGCAGCACCAGGCAGAACGTGCCGACCGGCTTCACGACGCGCGCCGCACCGCCACCGCCACCAGGTCGAGGCAGGTGTCCAGGTCGCCGGGCTCGAGCACGAAGTCCGCGGTCCGGACCCCGGCGACCGCCCGCCGCAGCTCCGGGTGCCAGGTCCCGGGCGGCCCGGCCAGCTGCGCCTCGACCAGCGAGCCGAACCGCTTGTCCAGGCGGCGCAGCCGCGGCCGGTGCCGCAGCCCGAGCAGCCGGCTGACCTCGAAGCCGCCCTCGGTCAGCAGCGTGGTGAACTCGGCCGGGTCCAGCTCGCGGTGGTGGAAGGGGTTCAGCGGCCGGTTCTCCGGCGAGAACGTCAGCCGGTTCGGCGTGGTCAGCAGCAGCGTGCCGGCCGGGCGCAGCACCCGGGCGCACTCGGCCAGGAAGCCGGGCTGGTCCCAGAGGTGCTCGATCACCTGCAGGCTGGCGACGACGTCGACCGCGCCGTCCGCGACCGGCAGGCCGGCCAGGTTGCCCCGCACCGGCCGCACCCGCGGGTACGCCCTGGCCACGTGCCCGACCGCGGCCCGGTCGTAGTCCAGGCCGAGCACGGTCTGCGCGACCGTGGCGATCCGGTCCGCGCCGTACCCCTCGCCGCAGCCGGCCTCCAGGACGACCGCGCCGAGGCAGAACGGAAGCACCGCGTCGTACGCGGCCTCGTGCCGGCGGAACCAGTAGTTCTCCGCCGGGATGCCCGGCAGGGTGCGCTCTCCGGTGAGCTGGAGGGTCGGATGCACCGACGAAGCCTCGCACATCGGGCAAGTCGCGCATCTTCCGCGCGTGCGCGCCGCCGTCCACTGTGGACGCCGCGTCGCCGGCCGTGCTGGACCGGTGGACGACAAGGACCTGCCCTCTCTGGTCGCGCCGTGAGGTTCGCCACCCGCCCGCCTGACCTCGCAGCTCAGCCCGGCGCCGCGTACGCCAGACTGGTCCCGGCGCTGGCCCGATGACCCTGCGCATGAAATAACCTATGGCGGGCAGGCCGGTGAGCAGGATCACCGGCCGTCGTCGACCTACTTGTGAGTAACATCGGCGCACCTCACGGTGGAGGAGGACCGAGCACGTGGACATCGTCGTACTGGTCAAGCAGGTGCCCGACACCTGGGCCGAGCGCAAGCTCCAGGAGACGGACAAGACGCTCGACCGCGAGTCGGTCGACGCCGTCATGAACGAGATCGACGAGTACGCGGTCGAGGAGGCGCTCCGGCTCAAGGAGGCCCACGGCGGTGAGGTCACCGTCCTCACGATGGGCCCCGAGCGGGCGGCCGAGACGATCCGCAAGGCGCTGTCGATGGGCGCGGACAAGGCCGTGCACGTCAGCGACCCGGCGCTGCACGGCTCCTGTGCGGTGCA
This sequence comes from Mycobacteriales bacterium, assembly GCA_035995165.1. Taxonomy (NCBI): domain Bacteria; kingdom Bacillati; phylum Actinomycetota; class Actinomycetes; order Mycobacteriales; species Mycobacteriales bacterium. The sequence goes on along the minus strand of DASYKU010000031.1, from coordinate 55,915 downwards.
GACCGCCGAGACGCTGGCCGCGGCGCTCGGCACCATTCCTTTCGATCTGGTGGTGCTCGGGTCGGAGTCGACCGACGCCCGGCTGTCGGTGATGGCCGCGATGCTGAGCGAGAAGCTCGGCCTGCCGCAGCTCTCCGGCGCCCGCAAGGTCACGGTCGAGGACGGCACTGTCACGATCGAGCGGCAGACCGAGACCGGCTACGACCGGGTCCAGGGCGCGACGCCGGCCGTGGTGAGCGTGGTCGAGAAGATCAACGAGCCGCGGTACCCGTCGTTCAAGGGGATCATGGCCGCGAAGAAGAAGCCGGTCACGACGGTGACGGTGGCCGACCTCGGCCTCGACGCCGGCTCGGTGGGCCTGGCCAACGCGACCAGCGAGGTGCTCGAGATGACCCCGCGGCCGCCCCGGCAGGCCGGTCAGATCGTCAAGGACGAGGGTGACGGCGGCGCGAAGATCGCCGAGTTCCTCGCCGCCCAGAAGCTGCTCTAGGAGGCAGGGAGATGGCATCCGTTCTCGTCCTCGTCGAGCACGCCGAGGGCACCGTCAAGAAGGTCACGCTGGAGCTGCTCACCGCGGCCCGCACGATCGGCGAGCCCGTCGCGGTCGTCGTCGGCGCACCCGGCAGCGCGGCGGCCCTGACCGGCAAACTCGCCGAGTACGGCGCCGGCACGGTCGTGGTCGCCGAGACCGACGCGGTCGACAAGCACCTGGTCACCCCGCAGGTGGCCGTGCTGACCGACCTGGTGGCGTCCGAGTCGCCGGCCGCGGTGCTGCTGGCCTCGTCCGCGGAGGGCAAGGAGATCGCGGCCCGGCTGGCGATCCGGACCCGGTCCGGCATCCTCACCGACGCCGTCGGCCTGGACGGCGACGGCACCGCGACCCAGAGCGTCTTCGGCGGCGCGGTCGTGGTGAAGTCCCGCGTGAAGACCGGCACGCCGATCATCACGGTGCGGCCGAACTCGGTCACGGCCGAGGCCGCCCCGGCCGAGGCGAGCACCCGGTCGGTCGAGGTCACCCTGGACGACGCCGCCCGCGGGGCGACCGTGCTGGAGCGGGTCGTGGAGGAGAAAGGCAGCCGCCCGGCCCTCACCGACGCCTCGATCGTGGTCTCCGGCGGCCGCGGGATGGGCTCCGGCGACAACTTCGTGCTGGTCGAGGCGCTGGCCGACTCGCTCGGCGGGGCCGTGGGCGCGTCCCGGGCCGCCACCGACGCGGGCTGGTACCCGCACCAGAACCAGGTCGGCCAGACCGGCGTCACCGTCTCCCCGCAGCTGTACGTCGCGGTCGGCATCTCCGGCGCCATCCAGCACCGGGCCGGCATGCAGACGTCCAAGACGATCGTCGCGGTGAACAAGGATCCCGAGGCGCCGATCTTCGAGCTGGTCGACTTCGGCGTCGTCGGCGACCTGTTCCAGGTCGTCCCGCAGCTGACCGAGGAGGTCGGCAAGCGGAAGAACTGAGGCGGCTCCCGGCGTACCCGCGGGTTACGTTCGGGGCATGACCGACGGGATCTTCGCGCGCCCGTACCGGGTCGCGACGGTCGGGATCGTCGGGCTGATCAGCCTGATCGCGTTCGAGGCGGTGGCGGTCGCGACCGCGCTGCCGACCGCGGTCCGGGAGCTGAACGGGCTGGCCTACTACGGCTGGTCGTTCAGCGCGCTGCTGGTCACCTCGATGGTGGCCATGGTGATCTCGGGCGAGCTGAGCGACCGGTTCGGCCCGCGGGCGCCGGTGCTGATCGGCACCGCGTCGTTCCTGGCCGGGCTGCTGGTGGCCGGGTTCGCGCCGGACATGGGCGTGTTCCTCCTCGGCCGGGCGCTGCAGGGCGTCGGGGTCGGGCTGCTGATCGTGGTCATGACCGTGATGGTCGGCGACCAGTACCCGGAGCAGCTGCGGCCGCAGGTCTTCGGCGCGATCTCGGCCGCCTGGGTGCTGCCCGCGCTGATCGGGCCGGTGATCGCGGGCGCGCTGGCGCAGGGGCCGGGCTGGCGCTGGGTCTTCCTCGGGCTGGTCCCGCTGGTGGTGACGGCGCTGGCGTCGCTGACGCCGACCCTGCGGCGCAGTCGCCGGCCCGAGCATCCGGTCCCGCCGCGCCGGGCCCGCCGGGTGGCCGCGGTCGGCGCCGCGCTCGGGGTGGCGGCCGTGCAGTGGGCGCTGCAGGACCTGTCCTGGGTGCGGGTGCCGGTGCTGCTGGCGGGACTGGTCCTGCTGGTGGTGTCGCTGCGCTCGCTGCTGCCGCGGGGGACCGGCGCGGTCCGGCGCGGGGTGCCGGCCGTGGTCGCGTTCCGGGGGCTGATGGCCGGGGTGTTCACCTCGATCGAGTCGCTGGTGCCGCTGACCCTCACGCTCGTGCACGGCTACTCGCCGACCGCGGCCGGCGTACCGCTGACGGTCGGCGCGCTCGGCTGGTCGGCCGCGTCGTACTGGCAGGGCCGGCACGGGCACGTACCCCGGCACCGGCTGATCCGGGCCTGCTTCGTGCTCATCTTCATCGCCGCCGCCGGCCTCGCGGTGGTCGCCCAGCCCTGGTCGCCGGCCTGGGTCATCTACCCGGTCTGGATCGCCGGCGGCGCCGGGATGGGGCTGGGCATGTCGAGCGTCTCGGTGCTGCTGCTGTCGTTCAGCCCGCCGGCCGAGCGCGGGGTGAACTCCTCCGCGCTGCAGCTGTCCGACGGCGTCGGCAGCGCGCTGTGCATCGGGCTCGGCGGCGCGCTGGTGGCCGCCAGCGCCCGCGGTCTGCTGCCGCTGAACCGGGCCGCCGCCGCCCTGGATCTGGCCATGGCCGCGGTCGCGCTGGCCGGGGTCGTGCTGGCCGGCCGGGCCCGGCCGGCTGTCCGGGCGGCCTCACGCCGGCCGGACACCGAAGTCGTACGCTGATCGGTGATGCACTACCTGGATCACGCCGCGACGACCCCGATGCTGCCGGAGGCGGCCGAGGCCGTCGCCGCCGCCTTCCGCGACACCGGCAACCCGTCCTCGCTGCACGCCGCCGGCCGCCGGGCCCGTCGCGTCGTCGAGGAGTCGCGCGAACGGCTGGCCGCCGTGGTCGGGGCCAAGCCGTACGAGGTGGTCTTCACCGGCGGCGGGACCGAGGCCGACAACCTCGCGGTCAAGGGCATCTTCTGGGCCCGCCGGGCCGCCGACCCGCGCCGCCGCCGGCTGCTGGTCAGCGCGATCGAGCACCACGCGGTCGTCGACTCGGTCGAGTGGCTGGAGCGGCACGAGGGTGCGCTGGTCACCTGGCTGCCGGTCGACCCGTACGGGCGGGTGCGGCCGGAGACGCTGCGCGCCGCGCTGGCCGAGCCGGACGACGTCGCGCTGGTGTCCGTGATGTGGGCCAACAACGAGGTCGGCACGGTGCAGCCGATCGCGGCGCTGGCCGCGATCGCGGCCGAGCACGGGGTGCCGTTCCACACCGACGCGGTGCAGGCCGTCGGGGCGGTTCCGGTCGACTTCGGCGCGTCCGGCGCGGACGCGCTCGCGCTGACCGGGCACAAGCTCGGCGGGCCGGTCGGCGCCGGCGCGCTGCTGCTCGGCCGGGACGTCGAGTGCGCGGCGCTGCTGCACGGCGGCGGGCAGGAGCGCGAGGTCCGCTCGGGCACCCTGAACACCGCCGCGATCGTCGGGCTGGCGGTCGCGACCGAGGCCGCGGTGACGAACCGGCCCGCGACCATGGCCCGGGTGGCGCAGCTGCGGGACGAGCTCGTCGCCGGCGTACGGGCCCGGGTACCGGACGCGGTGCTGTCCGGCGACCCGGCCGACCGGCTGCCCGGCAACGCGCACTTCGCCTTCCCCGGCTGCGAGGGCGACTCGCTGCTCATGCTGCTGGACGCGCGCGGGGTCGAGTGCTCGACCGGGTCGGCCTGCTCGGCCGGCGTCGCGCAGCCCAGCCACGTGCTGCTCGCGATGGGGGCGGAAGCGGAGCTGGCCCGCGGCTCGCTGCGGTTCTCGCTCGGGCACAGCTCGACCTCGTCCGACGTGGACGCGCTGCTGGCCGTACTGCCCGGGGCGGTGGAGCGGTCCCGGCGGGCCGTGCTGGCGGCGTCCCGATGAAGGTGCTCGCCGCCGTCTCCGGCGGGGTCGACTCGGCCGTCGCGATGGCCCGCGCGGTCGACGCCGGGCACGACGTGACCGCGGTGCACCTCGCGCTGGCCCGCAACCCCGCCTCGACCCGGACCGGCGCCCGTGGCTGCTGCACGCTGGAGGACGCCCGCGACGCCCGCCGCGCCGCGGACGTGCTCGGCGTCCCGTTCTACGTCTGGGACCTGGCCGAGCGGTTCCACGCCGACGTCATCGACGACTTCGTCGCGGAGTACGCGGCCGGCCGGACCCCGAACCCCTGCCTGCGCTGCAACGAGAAGATCAAGTTCGCGGCGGTGCTGGACCGGGCGCTCGCGCTCGGCTTCGACGCGGTCGTCACCGGACACCACGCCCGGCTCGACGGCGGGGTGCTGCGGCGCTCGGTCGACCCGGCCAAGGACCAGTCGTACGTGCTGGCGGTACTGACCGCGGCGCAGCTCGCGCACGCGGTCTTCCCGCTCGGGTCCTCGACCAAGGAGTCGGTGCGGGCCGAGGCCGCCGCGCGCGGGCTGGCGGTCGCCGACAAGCCCGACTCGCACGACATCTGCTTCATCGCCGACGGTGACACCCGCGGCTACCTGCAGCGGGCCCTCGGCGACCGGCCCGGGGCGCTGGTCGACGCCGAGACCGGGGCCGAGGTCGGCCGGCACGACGGCGCGTACGGGTTCACGATCGGCCAGCGGCGCGGGCTGGGATTGGACCGTCCCGACGGCGAGCCCCGGTACGTGCTGTCGATCGAGCCGGTCGGCGGGACCGTGACGGTGGGCCCGGGGTCGCGGCTGGACGTCGGGTCGGTCACCGGTTCGCGTCCGGTCTGGACGTCCGGGTCGGTGCCGTCGTCGTCCTTCGGGTGCCTGGCCCAGCTGCGGGCGCACGCCGCGCCGGTGCCGGCGGCCGTCACGGTCGGCCCGGACTCGGTCGAGGTCCGGCTGCTCTCGCCGGTACGCGGCGTGGCCACCGGGCAGGCCGTCGTCCTCTACGACGACGACGCCGTCCTCGGCTCCGCCACCATCTCCGCCACCGCGCCGATCCCCGTCCCCGCCGGAGCCTCTGTCGTCCGCGCCTGAGCCTCTGTCGTCCCGGCTTGAGCCGCGCCCGCGCGCTCAGCGGAGGAGGCGGGCCGGCGTCGTTCCGGCGAGGGTGTGGCAGTCGCGGGTGAGGTGAGGCTGGTCCGCATAGCCGGCCTCGACGGCCAGCCGGGCCAGCCCGGCGTCCGGATCGGACCGGCCCAGCGCGAGGAACCGCTGCAGCCGCAACACCCGGTCCAGGGTCTTCGCGCCGTACCCGAAGGCGGTCAGGCAGCGCCGGTGCAGCTGCCGCTCCGACAGCCCGGTCCAGGCCGCGAGCCCGGCCACCCCGGCCGACCGGCGCCCGAGCTGCCCCGCGACGGCCAGCGCGACCGGATCCGGCGCGGGAGCGTCGGCCAACCGGCGCCGGACCGCGTCGGTCAGCTCCGCGACCCGATCCGAGGCGTCGGACACCTGCCGCTCCAGCAGCGCACCGTCCGCCCACAGCTCGGCCAGCGGCACCCGCCGGTCCCGCAGGTCGGACGCGGGCAGCCCCAGCACGGCCGGCGCCGCGCCCGGCCGGAACCGCACCGCCGCGATCTCGACCCCGGGCCGCACCTCGCTGCGGGCGACCACCGAGTCGGGCCCGGCGACCATCAGCGCGCCGCCGACCCACATCAGGTCCAGGCAGCCGTCGGGCAGCACCGTCCCGGACCCGCCGGTGACCCGGGTCCAGGAACAGCGCAGGTGGCCGGCGAGGTCCGCCGGGGGTGCCGCCTCCGCGTACATGCCTGCATCCTGCCCGGCCGCACCGACAGATTTGCTCGGACTAGGGTCCGCCTGTGACCGAGGTGGAGTGGACGGGCGTGGCGACCGGGATCGGCTCGCTGCCCGGGACGGATCCGGCCGAGGCGGTCCGGATCGTGCTCGGCGAGCTGCCCGGAATGCCGCACGTGCCGGAGCTGCCGGCCCGCGGGGTCGGCGCCGACATGGTCGGGCGGGGCGCGACGTTCCTGGTCGACCTGCCGGTGGACGTGCAGCCCTCCGGCTGGCGGCTGGTCGACCACCCCGGCCGCGACTCCCGCCGGGCCGCCGACCTGCTCGCCCGCGACCTCGACACCCTCGAGGACCTGGCCCAGGACTACGCCGGACCGCTGAAACTGCAGGTCGTGGGCCCGTGGACGCTCGCGTCGACGCTGGAGCTGCACTACGGCGACAAGGCCGTCTCCGATCCCGGCGCGGTCCGGGACCTGATCCAGTCGCTGTCCGAGGGGGTCCGGCGGCACGTCGCCGACCTGGCCGGACGGCTGCCGAACGCGCAGATCGTGCTGCAGCTGGACGAGCCGTGGCTGCCGGCGGTGCTGACCGGGCAGGTACCGACCGCGAGCGGGTTCGGCACGCTGCGGACGATCGAGGAGCAGGTCGCGCGGGACGGGCTGATCGACGTGATCACGGCGGCGACCTCGGCCGGCGCCGTCCGTACGGTCGCGCACTGCTGCGCGCCCCGGCCGCCGGTCCAGCTGTTCCGGGACGCCGGGGTCGGCGCGGTCTCGCTGGACGCGTCGCTGCTCAAGACCGTCGACGAGGAGGCGATCGGCACCGGGGTCGAGGCCGGGCTCGGCCTCTGGCTGGGCGTGGTCCCGGGTACGGACGCGGAGCTGGGCGACCTGGGCGACACGGTCCGGGCCGTCCGCGGGATCTGGAGCCGCTTCGGCTTCCCCGCCACCCTGCTCCCCACCGCCGTCGTCCTCACCCCGGCCTGCGGCCTCGCCGGCGCGTCCCCGCCGTACGCCCGCGCCGCGATGCGCCGCGTCCGCGAAGCCGCCCACGCCCTGGCCGAAGACCCCGAAGGCTGATCCTCCGCGGCTTCGCGGCGGTTCCGACCGGTCCTCCGCGGCTTCGCCACGCCCCGACTGGCCGTGCCCGATTGCCGCGCCCCGACTGGCCGCGCCCCGACTGGCCGCGCCCCGACTGGCCGCGCTCCGACCGGCGGCCGGGCGCCCCGACTGGTCCCCGGGCGCGCCCGACTGGCTGCCGGTCCGATTCGGCGCCGCCGGCGTGCGGCCGCTCGGTGCGCGCCCCGACTGGTCGCCGCGCGAGGCCCGATTGGCCGCCGGGCGCCCGACTGGCGGCCGGTCCGGCTCGGCGCCGCCGGCCCGGACCCGCTCGGGTGCGGCCGTGCGGCCGTGCGGCCGTGCGGGATGCGGCGAGGCGGCGGCGCACGCCGCCGTGGGCCCGAATTGTCGGGGGCGGCGGATACGGTGCTCGGGTGAGTGAGATCGGGGAGGACCTGCCGGCCGTGCCGCCGGCGGCCGAGCCACGCCGGGCGACGCCCGAGGCGCGGGAGCGGGCCGCGGAGCTGGCGCAGGCGATCGACGACGCGCAATACCGCTACTACGTCCTCGACCGACCCACCCTCTCCGACCACGACTACGACGTCCGCATGCGCGAGCTCGAGGCGCTGGAGGACGAGTTCCCCGAGCTCCGGACGCCGAACTCGCCCACCCAGCGCGTCGGCGGGACGTACTCGACCTTGTTCACCCCGGTCGACCACGTCGAGCGGATGCTGAGCCTGGACAACGCGTTCTCCGGCGACGAGCTGGCGGCCTGGGCGCAGCGCGTCGAGCGCGACGCCGGCGCGGGCGCCGAATACCTCTGCGAGCTCAAGGTCGACGGCCTCGCGATCGACCTCGTGTACGAGAAGGGCCGGCTCGTCCGCGGCGCCACCCGCGGCGACGGCCGGACCGGCGAGGACGTCACGCCCAACCTGCGCACGCTCGACGACGTGCCCGACCAGCTGACCGGCGAGCACATCCCCGAGCTGCTCGAGGTCCGGGGCGAGGTCTACTTCCCGGTGGCCGGCTTCGAGAAGCTCAACGAGTCGCTGGTCGAGGCGGGGAAGGCGGCGTTCGCCAACCCCCGCAACGCGGCCGCGGGCTCGCTGCGGCAGAAGGACCCGCGGGTCAGCGCGACCCGCCCGCTCCGGCTCGTGCTGCACGGCGTCGGCGCCCACCAGGGAAAGGCGCCCGACCGGCAGAGCGGCTGGTACGAGCTGCTGGCCGGCTGGGGCCTGCCGGTCTCCGACCGGGTCCGGGTGGTCAGGACCCTGGACGAGGTCGAGGACTACGTCTCCTACTACGGCGAGCACCGGCACGACGTCGAGCACGAGATCGACGGCGTCGTGGTCAAGGTCGACCAGCTCACGCTGCAACGGCGGCTCGGCTCGACCTCGCGCGCGCCGCGCTGGGCGATCGCGTTCAAGTACCCGCCGGAGGAGGTCAACACCAAGCTCCTCGACATCAAGGTCAACGTCGGGCGCACCGGCCGGGTCACGCCCTTCGGGCAGCTGGAGCCGGTCGTCGTGGCCGGCTCCACGGTCGGCCTGGCCACCCTGCACAACGAGAACGAGGTCCGCCGCAAGGGCGTCTGGATCGGCGACACCGTCGTGCTGCGCAAGGCCGGCGACGTGATCCCGGAGATCGTCGCGCCGGTGGGGGAGCATCCGCCGGGCGCGTACGAGTTCGTGATGCCGACGCACTGCCCGGAGTGCGGCACGAAGCTGCGCCGGGAGAAGGAGAGCGACGTCGACATCCGCTGTCCCAACTCGCGGTCGTGTCCCGCGCAGCTGCGGGAGCGGGTCTTCCACGTCGCCGGGCGGGGCGCGTTCGACATCGAGGCCCTCGGGTACGAGGCCGCGATCGCGCTGACCCGGATCCCGGCGGACGGCGGCGAGCCGGTGCTGGCCGACGAGGGCGACCTGTTCTTCCTCGACGTCGACCGGCTGACCCAGGCCGAGCTGTTCCGCAAGAAGGACGGCACCCCGTCCGCGAACGCGCTGCGGCTGCTGGAGAACGTGGCCGCGGCCAGGGACCGGCCGCTCTGGCGGGTGCTGGTCGGCTTGTCGATCCGGCACGTCGGGCCGACCGCGGCCCAGGCGCTGGCCCGGGAGTTCCGCTCGATGGACGCGATCCGGTCGGCCTCGGACGAGGAGCTCGCTGCCGCCGACGGGGTCGGGCCGACGATCGCCGAGGCGGTCCGGGAGTGGTTCGCGGTCGACTGGCACACCGACGTGGTCCGGCGCTGGGCCGAGGCCGGGGTCCGGATGGAGGACGCCGGCGCCGACGAGGGGCCGCGGCCGCTGGTCGGGATCACGGTCGTGGTGACGGGATCGCTGGCCGACTACAGCCGGGACGACGCCACCGACGCGATCCAGACCCGCGGCGGGAAGGTCACCGGCTCGGTGTCGAAGAAGACGTCGTTCGTGGTCGCCGGCGAGAGCCCCGGCTCCAAGTACGACAAGGCGCTGCAGGTCGGCGTCCCGATCCTGGACGACGCCGGCTTCGCGGTCCTGCTCGCCGACGGACCCGACGCCGCGCTGGAAATCGCCACCAAACCCGCCCCACCCGAGAAGCCCGCCAAGAAAACCCCCGCCAAGAAGCCCCTTGCCGACCCCGCCGACGCCGACGCCGACAAGAAACCGGCCAAGAAGACCGCGCCGAAGAAGGCACCTGCCGACCCGGCAGATGCCGACCAGAAGCCGCCCGAGAACGCCGCCGACCCGGCCGACCCCGAGGAGAAGCCGGCCAAGAGGACCGCCGCGAAGAAGGTCGCCGAGCAGGCCGACTCCGACGAGAAACCCGGCGAGAGGGCCCCGGTCAAGCGAGCTGCCGCCAAGAAGGCGCCCGCCAGGAAAGCCGTGGCGAAGAAGGCCGCCGCGGCGCCCTAGCGTCGCCGCTCGTCAGCGGCGGCGGGCCCGCGCCGACCCTGAGCCCAGCAGGTGCCGGGGCCGCGACGAGGGTCGCGCCACCCGCTCAGCGGCGGGTGCGTTGTTGGGGTGGCGGTGCGGCCTGGGCGGCGACCGTGACCGCGATCCCGGCCAGGTGCGCCAGCCGCATCAGCTCGGCCGGGCGCCAGGCCGGCCCGCCCGGGCGGCCGACCAGCACGGCCCGGTCCGGGTCGCCCAGCGGCGCGGCCGCGAGCTCCGTCCCGAGCGTGCCCCAGTCCGAGGGCACCCAGCGCGCGGTCGGGTCCAGCACCTGCACGCGCGCCAGCGGCAACCAGGGCAGGTCGACATCGGCCAGGTCCGGCGCGGCCGGCGACGCGGCCTCGACCAGCGGCCCGCGCTCGTCGTACCGGACCACGACCGCCCAGCCGGCCCGGAAGATCCGCGGCGCCCCGGAGACGAGCAGCTCGGCCGAGCGTTCCGGCGAGGTCGCCAGCGCCTCCAGCAGCTCCAGCTCGCGGTGCGCGTCCCCCGACCCGGCGTAGTAGCGCTGGATCGACTCGACGCTCACCCCCGGCACCGAGACCGCGGCGCTGACCAGCGTGTCGGCCAGCTTCCCGGGCGGCAGCTCGACGATGAGGTCGTCCACGGCGACCCCAGCGGAGCGCTCCACGACGTCGACGCTGAGGATGTCGGCCCCGGCCTCACCGAGCGCCGACGCGACCGCGCCCAGCATGCCGGGCCGATCCGGCAGCAGAACGCGCAGCAAGTAGGACACGCCGGGTCACCTCCGCCGGCCAGCGTGCCGCACCGATGTTTACAGCGTGTTACCCCTGACCACGTCGTCCGGTATCGGACGTTGCCGGGAGGAGTCCGGACAGCGACCGCGAGACGGCTGCACGGAGGCGGTGGGGCACCGCTGAACCCGCCCAGTCGTGACCAGACCGTGCCCGGCACCCGCTTCGGTCAGTCCAAAGGCGGCGCTAGGGTGACGCCATATAGCCCCGGCGCCGCCCGGGTTGTCGGTGATCCCGAGACCAGTGGAGCCCACATGCTTGGTACGAAGGCGAGGAGGGCGATCGTCCTCGCTGCGGTCGCGGCCCTGTCGGTCGCCGTCTCCAGTTGCGCGAAGAGCGATCGCAGCGACGACGCGGCCGGTGGCAACGGTGCCCAGACCAGCAGCAAGGACACTCTCGTATTCGGTGCGGCCGGGGACCCCAAGATGTTCGACCCCGCGTTCGCCTCCGACGGTGAGACGTTCCGAGTGCTCAAGCAGGTCTTCGAGGGCCTGGTCAAGACCAAGGAGGGCAGTGCCGACATCGAGCCGGCGCTGGCCACCAAGTGGGAGAGCAGCCCCGACGGCAAGGACTGGACGTTCACGCTGCGCCAGGGCGTGAAGTTCAGCGACGGCACCCCGTTCAACGCCGACGCGGTCTGCTTCAACTTCAACCGCTGGTACAACTTCACCGGCGCGCTGCAGAGCCCCGACGTCTCGACGTACTGGCAGGACACGTTCGGCGGCTTCGCGAAGAACGAGAGTGCCGACCTGCCCAGCAGCCTCTACAAGTCCTGCACCGCCTCCGGTGAGACCGCGAAGCTCTCGCTGACCAGCGCGACCGGCCGGATCCCCGCGGCGCTGGCGCTGCCCTCGTTCGCGATGCAGAGCCCGACCGCGCTGGCGAAGTACGACGGCGACAAGGTCACCGCCTCCGGCGACACCTTCCAGTACCCGTCGTACGCGCAGGCGCACCCGACCGGCACCGGTCCGTACATGTTCGCGGGTCGCGACGAGGCCCAGAAGACCGTGACGATCACCGCCAACCCGAACTACTGGGGCGACAAGGCGAAGATCAACAAGATCGTCTTCAAGGTCATCCCGGACAACAACGCCCGCAAGCAGGAGCTGCAGGCCGGCTCCATCGACGGGTACGACCTGGTCGCGCCCGGCGACATCAGCGGCCTGAAGACCGCGGGCGAGCAGATCCTCGACCGGCCGCCGTTCAACATCCTGTACCTGGGGATGAACCAGAAGAACCCGGCGCTGGCCAAGCCCCTGGTCCGCCAGGCGATCGCGTTGGCGATCAACCGGGACGCGCTGGTCAAGTCGAGCTTCCCGCCGGCCGCGCAGGTCGCCAAGGAGTTCATGCCGCCGGAGGTCGCCGGGTACGCCGACGACGTCACGACGTACAACTACGACCCGGCCAAGGCCAAGGCGCTGCTGGCGCAGGCGGGCGAGTCGAACCTGACGCTGAACTTCTGGTGGCCGACCGAGGTGAGCCGGCCGTACATGCCGGACCCGAAGCAGATCTTCTCGGTCATCCAGGCCGACCTGCAGAAGGCGGGCATCAAGATCACGCCGGTCGCCAAGGTGTGGAACTCGGGCTACCTGACCGGCGTGCAGACCGGCAAGGCCGACCTGCACCTGCTCGGCTGGACCGGTGACTACAACGACGCGTACAACTTCGACGGCACGTTCTTCGGCCGGCCGAAGCCGGACTTCGGCTTCACCAACAAGCCGCTGTTCGACGCCATCGCCAAGGCGGACGCGATTCCGGACGCGACCCAGCGGGCGGACGCGTACAAGGGGGTCAACCGGCAGATCATGGACTTCGTGCCGGCCGTCCCGCTGGTCCACTCGCCGCCGTCGGTGGCCGTCGCGTCCAACGTGAAGGACTTCGTGCCGAGCCCCGTGCTCAACGACGACTTCTCGCTGGTCTTCACTTCCGGCCAGTAACGGACCGGGATGCTGCGCTTCGTCGTACGGCGTCTGCTGCAGCTGATCCCGATCCTGCTCGGCCTGTCGATCCTGCTGTTCGCGTGGTTGCGTCTCCTCCCAGGAGGGCCGGCTTCGGCCCTCCTGGGAGAGCGCGCCACCCCGGACCGGATCGCCGCGGTCAACCGCGCGTACGGGCTCGACCAGCCGATCTGGGTTCAGTACTGGCGCTATCTCAAGCAGGTGCTCCAGCTCGACTTCGGTGACTCCATCCAGACCGGACGGCCGGTCACCGAGGTGCTGCGAACCCAGTTCCCGGGCACCATCGAGCTGAGCACCGCCGCGCTGATCTTCGCGATCGGCATCGGGATCCCGCTGGGCTACTTCGCCGCCCGGCGGCAGGGCGGGATCCTGGACAGCCTGTCCGTGATCGGCTCCCTCGTCGGGGTCACGATCCCGGTGTTCTTCCTGGCCTTCCTGCTCAAGTACCTCTTCGCGGTGAAGCTGGGCTGGCTGCCGCCCTCGGGCCGGCAGGACGTCCGCATCGACGCCACCCACGTGACGAACTTCTTCGTCCTGGACGGCCTCATCACCCGCGAGTTGGACGCGTCCTGGGACGCGGTCAAGCACCTCATCCTGCCCGGCGTCGCGCTGGGCACGATCCCGCTGGCGATCATCGTGCGGATCACCCGGGCCGCGGTCCTGGACGTGGTGAACGAGGACTACGTCCGCACGGCGGAGGCCAAGGGCCTGACCACCGCGGTGATCCGGCGCCGGCACGTGCTGCGCAACGCCATGCTGCCGGTGGTCACCACGATCGGCCTGCAGCTCGGCCTGCTGCTGTCCGGCGCGATCCTCACCGAGACGGTGTTCGCGTTCCCGGGTATCGGGCAGGAGATCTACAGCGCGATCATCAACAAGGACTACGCCGTGCTGCAGGGGGCGATCCTCGTCATCGCGGTGCTGTACGTGCTGATCAACCTGGTCGTCGACCTGCTGTACGGCGTCCTCGACCCGAGGGTGAGGGTGCGATGACGACGGCGACCCAGGTCGACGCCGCCGGCGCCGGTGTCTTCGCCGGCGACGAGTCCGCCGGCGGCCGGTGGAACGAGGCGTTCAAGCGGCTGCGCCGCAACCCGATCGCCATCCTCGGCGCGCTGCTGGTGCTGGCGTTCATCCTCGTCGCCATCTTCGCGCCGCTGCTGGCCGGGCACGACCCCAACGACCAGATCCTGCTCGACGAGGTCCGCCCGGGCTCGGCCCCCGGACCGCGGCCCGGCTTCCCGCTGGGCGCCGACCAGCTCGGCCGCGACGAGCTGGCCCGGCTGCTCTACGGCTCCCGCCAGTCCCTGCTCGTCGGCGTGGTCTCCACCCTGCTGGGCCTGACGATCGGGCTGCTGATGGGCGGGCTGGCCGGCGCGTTCGGCGGGCGGGTCGACAACGCGCTGATGCGGGTGACCGACCTGATGCTGTCGATCCCCGGCCTGCTCACCGCGATCACGATCTCGGTCATCCTGGGCCAGTCGCTGACCTCGGTGATGATCGCGATCGCGATCGTCAACGTGCCGATCTTCGCCCGGCTGCTGCGCGGGTCGATGCTGGCCCAGCGCGAGGCCGACTACGTGCTGGCCGCCCGCAGCATCGGGCTGAAACGCCGGACCGTGGTGCTCTCGCACATCGTGCCCAACTCGCTCGGCCCGGTGATCGTGCAGGCCACGCTGACGCTGGCGACCTCGATCATCGACGCGGCCGCGCTGTCCTTCCTCGGCCTGGGCAACCCCGACGACACCCGGCCGGAGTGGGGGCAGATGCTCTCCGACGCGCAGAACCTGCTCTCCACGCGGGCGGCGCTGGCGTTCTACCCCTGCATCGCGATCGTGCTGGCCGCGCTCGGGTTCACGCTGCTGGGCGAGTCGCTGCGCGAGGCCCTCGACCCGAAGTTCCGCCGGTGAGGCGGCCGATGCCGCCCCCGGCGCTTCCGGCGCGGCCGGTGCGGACATCGGAGGCGCGGGCATGAGCCTGCTCGAGGTGACGGACCTGGCTGTCACCTTCACCCGGCGCGGCCGGCGGGACGTGCGCGCGGTCGACGGCGTCTCCTTCTCCGTCGACTCCGGCCGGACCCTCGGCCTGGTCGGCGAGTCCGGTTCCGGCAAGTCGGTCACCTCGCTGGCGGTGATGGGCCTGCTGCCGCGCCGGGGCGTACGGATCGGCGGGAAGGTCGAGTTCGAGGGCAAGGAGCTGCTGGGCCTGCGCCAGGACGCCCTGCGCGACCTGCGTGGCCGGGAGATCGCGATGGTCTTCCAGGACCCGCTGTCCTCGCTGAACCCGGTGGTGCCGATCGGCGTCCAGGTCACCGAGGTGCTGGTCCGGCACCGCAAGATGAACGGCGCCGCCGCCCGCAAGGAGGCCGTCGACCTGCTCGCGCTGGTCGGCATCCCGGACCCGGACCGGCGGCTGAAGGAGTATCCGCACCAGCTCTCCGGCGGCATGCGGCAGCGCGCGCTGATCGCGATGGCGGTGGCCTGCCGGCCGAAGCTGTTGATCGCGGACGAGCCCACCACCGCGCTGGACGTCACGATCCAGGCCCAGATCCTGGAGCTGCTCAAGGAGCTGGTCCGGGAGCAGGGCACCGCGCTGGTGCTCATCACCCACGACCTCGGCGTCGTCGCCGGCCTCTGCGACCGGGTCAACGTCATGTACTCGGGGCGCATCGTCGAGGAGGCCGACCGGCGGACGCTGTTCGTCTCGCCGCGGCACCCGTACACGACCGGGCTGCTGGGGTCGATCCCGCGGCTCGATTCCGTGGAAGGATCCCCGCTGCAGCCGATCCCCGGATCCCCGACGGACACGCTGCCGTGGCCGTCGGCCTGCGCGTTCGCGCCGCGCTGCTCCCGGAAGCTGGAGGTGTGCACCACGGTGACGCCGGAGCTGGAGCCGGACGGTCCTCGCTGGCTGCGCTGCCACAACCCGGTCCCGGCCGAGGAAGCCGCGGCCATCGGGGCGGAGGGGCGCCGGTGACCGGACCGGACGGACGGCAGGCGGCCAGCGGGACCGACGCGGGCGACGGCGAGCGGGACTGGCTCGGCGACGCCGAGCGCGCGATGGAGCGCCGGCGCGACGTCGAGCCCAGCCGCGGCGCCGACCCCGAGACCCAGGGACCGGTCGGCACCACGGCGGCCGAGGGCGCCGCGCGGGCCGGCGAGGCCGCGGACGTGCTGCTGTCCGCCCGCGGCCTGCAGGTGCACTTCCCGATCCGCCGCGGTCTCTTCTTCGACCGTACGATCGGGCACGTCCGGGCCGTCGACGGCGTCGACCTCGACCTGCCCCGCGGCGGGACGTACGGGCTGGTGGGGGAGTCGGGCTGCGGCAAGTCCACGCTCGGCCGGGCGCTGCTGCGGCTGGTCGAGCCGACCGCCGGCTCGGTGACCGTGGACGGTGTCGACGTGCTCGCGCTCAAGGGCGAGCAGCTGCGCCGGCAGCGCCGCAAGATGCAGATGGTCTTCCAGGACCCGCTGTCCTCGCTGGATCCGCGGCAGAACATCGAGTCGATCCTGTCCGAGCCGCTGCAGACCCACGATGTGGTCAAGGGCGCGGCCGCCCGGCAGGCCCGGGTCCGGGAACTGCTGGACACGGTCGGGCTGCCGCAGACCGCGCTGCCCCGCTACCCGCACGAGTTCTCCGGCGGCCAGCGGCAGCGCATCGGCATCGCCCGGGCGATCGCGCTGGAGCCGGAGCTCATCGTCGCCGACGAGCCGGTGTCCGCACTGGACGTCTCGATCCAGGCCCAGATCGTCAACCTGCTGGAGGAGCTGCAGGACCGGCTCGGCCTGACCTATCTCGTCATCGCGCACGACCTGGCCGTGGTCCGGCACATCGCCGACGTCGTCGGGGTGATGTATCTCGGCGTCGTCGTCGAGCAGACCTCCTCCCACCTGCTCTACACCGAGCCGCTGCACCCGTACACGCGGGCGTTGATGTCGGCGGTGCCGATCCCGGACCCGGACCTGGAGGACAGCCGGCAACGGATCCTGCTCTCCGGCGACCTGCCGTCCCCGGCCAACCCGCCCTCGGGCTGCCGGTTCCGCACCCGCTGCCCGTGGGTGCAGGAGACCCGCTGCGCCGACGAGGTGCCGGTGCTGCGCGAGGTCCGGCCCGACCACGTCGTCGCCTGCCACTACGCCGAACAGATCGACTCCGGCGAGATCCGCCCCAAGGCCGAGGCGATCGTCTCCTGACCCGTCGGGGAAACCGGGTCGGGGCGGCGGAGCGGCTCGCCGTACACTCGCCCGCATGCCCGAGTCCCCTGGGATCACCCGGGACGAGGTCGCTCACCTCGCCCGGCTGGCCCGCCTCGCCGTCTCCGACGCGGAGCTGGACGTCTTCGCCGGCCAGCTCGACGTGATCCTCGGATCGGTGGCCCGGGTCCAGGAGGTCGCCGCCGCCGACATCCCGCCGACGTCGCACGCGGTGCCGCTGACCAACGTGCTGCGTCCCGACGTGGTCATCCCCTGCCTGGACCGGGACGAGGTGCTCGCCGCCGCGCCCGCCGCGGAGGACGGCCGCTTCCGGGTCCCGCGCATCCTGGACGAGGAAGCATGAGCGAGCGCGAGGGTTCGCAGGGCGAGCGGGAGTGGGCACAGTGGAGCTGACGAGCATGACCGCGGCCGAGCTCGGGGCCGCGATCGCGGCCGGCGAGACCAGCGCCGTCGAGGTCACCCAGGCCCACCTGGACCGGATCGCCGCGGTCGACGACCGCGTGCACGCCTACCTGCACGTCGACACCGGGGGCGCGCTGGCGGCGGCCCGCGCGGTGGACGCGGACCAAGGCCCGAAGGGCCCGCTCGCCGGCGTCCCGCTGGCGCTCAAGGACGTCATCGTCACCCGCGGCATCCCGACGACGGTCGGCTCCAAGATCCTCGAGGGCTGGATCCCGCCGTACGACGCGACGGTGACGACGAGGCTGCGCCAGGCCGGCATCGTCATCCTGGGCAAGACCAACATGGACGAGTTCGCGATGGGCTCCTCCACCGAGAACTCCGCCTACGGGCCGAGTCACAACCCCTGGGACCTGGACCGGATCCCGGGCGGTTCGTCCGGCGGATCCTCGGCCGCGGTGGCCGCGTTCACCGCGCCGCTGGGCATCGGCACCGACACCGGCGGCTCGATCCGGCAGCCGGCCGCGGTCACCGGCCTGGTCGGGCACAAGCCGACCTACGGCGGCGTCTCCCGCTACGGGCTGGTCGCGTTCTCGTCCTCGCTGGACCAGGCCGGCCCGTTCGCCCGGACCGTGCTGGACGCGGCCCTGCTGCACGAGGTGATGGCCGGGCACGACCCCTGCGACTCGACGTCGATCGACGCGCCGGTGCCGCCGGTGGTCGCCGCCGCCCGGCAGGGCGCGAGCGGCGACCTGACCGGGCTGCGGGTCGCGGTGGTCAAGGAGCTGTCCGGCGAGGGCTACGAGCCCGGCGTCGAGGCCGCCACCCGGGACGCGCTGGCCCGGCTGGAGAAGCTCGGCGCGACCGTGCACGAGGTCTCCTGCCCGAGCTTCGCGTACGCCTTGCCGGCGTACTACCTCATCGCCCCCAGCGAGTGCTCCTCCAACCTGGCCCGCTTCGACGCGGTCCGCTACGGCCTGCGCGTCGGCGACGACGGGGTCCGGTCGCTGGAGGAGGTCATGTCGCTGACCCGGGAGGCCGGCTTCGGGCCCGAGGTCAAGCGCCGCATCATCCTGGGGACGTACGCGTTGTCCTCCGGCTACTACGACGCCTACTACGGCCAGGCCCAGAAGGTCCGGACGCTGATCGGCCGGGACTTCGAGGCCGCCTTCGCGAACGCGGACGTGCTGGTCTCGCCGTCCACGCCGACCGTCGCGTTCCCGCTCGGCGCCCGCGCGAACGACCCGCTGGCCATGTACGCGGCCGATCTCTGCACGTTGCCCGCCTCGCTCGCCGGCATCCCGGCCATCTCCGTCCCGAGTGGACTGTCGGAGGGTCTGCCGGTCGGGCTGCAGGTGATGGCGCCGGCGCTGGCCGACGACCGCTGCTACCGGGTCGCCGCCGCGCTGGAGGCCGACCACGGGCACCCGCTGACCCAGGAGGCTCCGGCGCTGTGACTGCCATTGCAGAGTCCACTGAGGACATTGCCGTCCGGTACGACCCGGTGATCGGTCTGGAGACGCACGTCGAACTGGGCACCGCGTCGAAGATGTTCTGCGGCTGCCCGACGACGTTCGGCGCCGAGCCGAACACCCAGGTCTGCCCGGTCTGCCTCGGCCTGCCCGGCTCGCTGCCGGTCGCGAACGCGGCCGCGATCGAGTCCACCATCCGCATCGGACTCGCGCTGCACTGCGACATCGCGTCCTGGTGCCGGTTCGCCCGGAAGAACTACTTCTACCCGGACATGCCGAAGGACTTCCAGATCAGCCAGTACGACGAGCCGCTGTGCACCGACGGCTACCTCGACGTGATGGTCGACGGCAAGCAGGTCCGGGTCGACATCGAGCGGGTGCACCTGGAGGAGGACACCGGCAAGTCGCTGCACGTCGGCGGCGCCACCGGTCGGATCCATGGCGCCGACCACTCGCTGGTGGACTACAACCGGGCCGGCATCCCGCTGGTCGAGATCGTCACCCGCCCGGTCTTCGGCACCGGCGCATCCGCCCCGGTCGTCGGCAAGGCGTACGTGACCGAGCTGCGCGAGGTGCTGCGCGGGCTCGGCGTCTCCGACGTCCGGATGGAGCAGGGCTCGCTGCGCTGCGACGTGAACCTGTCGCTGTCGCCGGCCGGCTCCGGCATCCTCGGCACCCGCAGCGAGACCAAGAACGTCAACTCGCTGCGGTCGGTGGAGCGGGCGATCCGGTTCGAGATGGGCCGGCAGGCCGGGCGGCTGGATGCCGGCGAGCGGATCGTGCAGGAGACCCGGCACTTCCACGAGGACACCGGTGCCACCACGTCCGGCCGCAGCAAGGAGGAGGCCACCGACTACCGCTACTTCCCGGAGCCCGACCTGGTGCCGCTGGCGCCGGACGCGGACTGGGTGCAGCGGCTGCGGGCGACCCTGCCGGAGCTGCCGGCGCAGCGCCGGGCCCGGCTGGCGGCCGAGCTGGGCGCGACCGACTTCGAGATGGAGTCGATGACGAACGCGGGCGTGGTCGAGCAGGTCGCGGCGACCACCGCGGCCGGGGCGCCGGGGGCCGAGGCCCGCAACTGGTGGCTGGGTTACCTGGCCCAGAAGGCGAACGAGGCCGGGGTCGACGCGGCCGACCTCGCGATCACGCCGGCCCAGGTGGCCCGGGTGATCGCGCTCGTCGACGCCGGGACGTTGTCCACCGGGCTGGCCCGGCAGGCCGTCGACGGCGTGCTGGAGACCGGCTCCGACGTGGACACCGTGGTGGCCGAGCGCGGCCTGCAGCGGGTGTCCGATGTGGACGCTCTCGGCGCGGCGGTGGACGCGGCGATCGCCGCCCAGCCGGACGTGGCCGAGAAGATCCGCGGCGGCAAGGTCGCGGCGGCGGGTGCGCTGGTCGGCGCGGTCATGAAGGCGACCCGCGGCCAGGCCGACGCGGCGACGGTCCGCGAGCTGATCCTGCAGAAGCTGAGTTAGACCGTCATCCGCAGGATGCGGTCGTCGTCGCCGGTCGGGTCGCCGCGGCCGTCCCGGTTGGACGTGAGGATCCAGAGCGAGCCGTCCGGGGCGACCTGGACCGCGCGCAGCCGGCCGTACTCGTCCTGCAGGGCGGCTCGCGGCGTCCCGGTCCGGTCGCCCTGCAGCGGCACCTCCCAGAGCCGCTCGCCCCGCAGCGCCGCCACGTACAGCGTGGAGCCGGCGATCGTGACGCCGCTGGGGGAGGCGTCCGAGGTCGGCCAGGTCACCAGCGGGGCCTGGAAGCGCGGGTCGTCCGTGGCGCCCTCGACCGTCGGCCAGCCGTAGTTCTTGCCCCGCTGGATGAGGTTGACCTCGTCGAAGCGGTTCTGCCCGAACTCGCTCGCCCACAGCCGCCCGGCCGAGTCGAAGACGAGCCCCTGCACGTTGCGGTGCCCGTACGTCCAGACCAGGTTGCCGAACGGGTTGCCCGGCGCGGGCTTGCCGTCGGCGGTCATCCGCAGGATCTTGCCGCCGAGGGAGTTCGTGTCCTGGGACCGGCCGCTGCTGGAGGCGTCGCCGGTCCCCGCGTACAGGTAGCCGTCGGGGCCGAAGACGAGCCGGCCGCCGTTGTGGATGCCCGAGCGCGGGATGCCGGTGACGATCGGCTGCGGCGACTGGCCCAGCCGCAGCGTGGCGATCCGGTTGTCGTCCGCGGTCGAGTAGTAGACGAACACGGTCTGGTCGTCGGCGTACGTCGGGGAGACGGCGATGCCGAGCAGGCCGCCCTCGCCGTCACCGTCCACTTCGGACAGCGTCTGCACCTCGGCCGGATCGCCACCCCCGGCCGGCACCCGCAGGATCCGGGCCGAGTCCCGCTCGGTCACCAGCGCGTCGCCGTCGGGCAGGAACGCGATGCCCCAGGGCGCCTCCAGCCTGGACGCGATCACGCTGACCTGCCCGGCCGGCGCCGCCGAACCGCTGGCCGAAGAGCCGCCGCCGGCCGCCGAGGAGGCCCGGGTCGCCGACGGGGTCCCGTCCGCGGCCGGCTGGTCCGACGAGCAGGCCGCCAGCCCGGCCGCGCTCAGCGCCGCGACGAACACGGCCACGCCGCGGCCGCGTCCCCGGGCCGGCCGGGACCCGCCCTGATCGCCCGTGAGCGGGGCCCGGGCCTGCCGGCGGGAGCGGAGGGTCGGAACGTGTGCGGTCATCCGTACGCCTCCTCAGGCCGGGGAGTTGGTGCTGCCCGCCGGCGGCAGGATCCGGATGACCCGGTCGTCCTGCGGGGTCGGCTTGCCGGCACCGTCCTTGTTCGAGGTGGTCAGCCAGAGCGCGCCGTCCGGGCCCGCGACGACCGTCCGCAGCCGCCCGTACGCCCCGGCGAGGTAGTCGGCCGGCGGGCCGAGGTGGCCGGAGTCGTCCAGGGGCAGCGCGTACAGCCGCTGGCCGGTGGTCGAGGTGACGAACAGGCCGCGCTCGATGACCGCGCAGCCGCCGACCCCGCCGGTCGCCGCCGGCACCGTCCGGTCCGGCTCGGCCGCACCGGTCCGGGTCCCGTTCGGCGCGCCGTAGTCCCGGCCCCGCTCGACCCGGTTGACCTCGTCCAGGGAGCGGCCGGGCTCGGTCGTGTACACCTGGTCGGTCCCGGTCAGGCAGAGCCCGGCGATGTCGCCGTGCCCGATCGAGTAGACCGGGGAGGCCGGGTCCGGGTTGGTCGCGGCGGGCCGGCCGAACGTGGTCACCCGCAGCACCTTGCCGGCCAGGCTGCGCCGGTCGGCGGACAGCGCGGGCCGGCCGGCGTCGCCGGTGCCGACGAACAGCGTCCCGTCCGAGCCGAACGTGATCCGCCCGCCGTTGCCGGTGCGCCCCTTCGGGATGCCGGTGAGCACCGGGGTGACCGCGCCGCGCAGCGCGAAGCGGACCACCCGGTTGTCGGTCTTCGTCGTCACGTACGCATAGATGAGCTGGTCCTGTGCATAGTTCGGCGACAGCGCCAGCCCGAGCAGGCCGCCGTCGCCGGTCCCGTCCAGCCCGGGGACGGTCATGACCGGCTTCGCCGGGGCCCGCTGCGGCTGCACGATCAGCAGCCGGCCGGTGGTCCGCTCGCCGACCAGCGCGGTGCCGTCCGGCAGCACGGCCAGGCCCCAGGGCAGGGTCAGGTTGGTGGCGACGACGTTCGGGTCGTCCTCGGCGCCGGCCTCCGGCCCGTCGGTCTGCCCGGGCCGGCCGGGCGCGGCCGAGCTCTGGCCCTGGTCGGGCTGGGGCAGGTCGGCCGGCGGCGGTCCTTGCGGCTGCGGCACCCAGGTCGGGTCCGGGCGCAACGCGTCGGCGGCGGCGGCGCAGCTGGTCAGCAGCAGCAGCGCCAGTACCGCGATCAGCGCGCGCCCGGTACGCCTCATGCAGTCCAGTTTCCCCGGCCCACTGTGTGCTACCCGTGAACCAGACCCGCCGGGCCCCGTGAACCAGACCCCCGGGCCCGTGAACCAGACCCCCGGGCCCCGTGAACCAGGCCCCGGCCCGTGAACCGGGCCCCGGCTCAGTCGTGCACGGGCGTCCGCCGGGCGGCCAGCCAGCCGGTCAGCTCCTCGCCCGGCATCGGCGCGGCCAGCAGGAACCCCTGCGCGTGGTCGCAGCCGAGCTCGTCGACCAGCTCCAGCGTCGCGGCGTTCTCGACCCCCTTGGCCACGACCTGGATGTGCAGCGCGTGCGCCATCAGCACGGTGTGCCGGACGATCGCCCGGGCCCGCCCGTCCTCGACGATCGCGCCCACCAGCCCGCCGTCCAGCTTGAGCTGGTCGACCGGCAGCTGGCGCAGCAGCGCGACCGAGGAGCGGCCGGTGCCGTAGTCGTCCAGCGCGACGAACACGCCCATCTCGTGCAGCCGGGCGCCGGTGGCACGGGCCCGGCCCTCGTCGGTGAGCGCGACCGGACGGGTACGGCAGCCAGGCTGCCCACGGCAGAAATCGGCGCACGGTCCCCCTTCCCGACACACCGTAGCCCAGCGTAACCCTCTGTCACAGAATGCGCTGGCAGAACCGCGCCTGCCGGACCCGGACCCCGAAGATCTACGCTCGCACCCGTGCCGAGCCGTGTCGCCCTCCTGCCCACCGAGCAAGGTCGCCAATTGCTGGGACCGCCGCCGGACGGGGTCACCGTCGCGCTCTGGGCCCCGGCCGACGACCCGCCGCCGGAAGCGGCCGAGGCCGGCTTCTGGGTCCCGCAGTACCTGGGCCGGGACGGGATCGACCGGCAGATCGCGGCGCTGCCGAAGCTGGAGGTCGTCCAGCTGACCACGGCCGGCGCGGACTCGTTCTTCGGGCTGGTGCCGCCCGGGGTGACCCTCTGCGACGCCCGCGGCGTGCACGGCGGGTCGACCTCGGAGTGGGTGCTGACCGCCGTGCTCTCCGTGCTGCGGAACTTCCCCGAGTTCGTCCGCAACCAGGAGCGAAACTTCTGGGACCAGAAGTACACCGACGAGCTGGCCGGCAAGCGGGTGCTGATCGTCGGGGCCGGCGACGTCGGCGAGTCCATCCGGAGCCGGCTGCTGCCCTTCGACACCGCCGTCACGATGGTCGCCCGCCGGGCCCGGCCCGACGCGCACGGCGTGGACGAGCTGCCGGCGCTGCTGCCCGAGCACGACGTGGTCGTGGTCGTCGTCCCGCTCACCGACGCCACCCGAGGGCTGGTCGACGCGGCGTTCCTGGCCCGGATGCGCGACGGCGCGCTGTTCGTCAACGCCGCCCGCGGGCCGGTCACCGTCACCGACGCGCTGCTGGCCGAGCTGACCAGCGGCCGGCTGCGGGCCGCCGTGGACGTCACCGACCCGGAGCCGCTGCCGGCCGACCACCCGCTCTGGGACGCGCCGAACCTGCTGCTCACCCCGCACGTCGGCGGGGCGGTCCGCGGCTTCCCGGCCCGCGCGTACGCGCTGGTGCGGGCCCAGCTGGGCCGCTGGGCGGCCGGCGAACCGCTGCAGAACGTGGTCGAGAACGGCTACTGAGCCGGCGCCCCCGCGGTCGGGTCGGGCAGCCGGCCCCCGCTGGCGGCCGAGAGCAGCGAGAGGTGCCGGGCCCGCAGCACCGGCAGCCGCACCGCGGTCCCGTTGCGCAGCACCGCGCCGATCCGGCCGCGCCGGATCCGTAGCCCGGCGATGTCGTCCCAGGACAGCCGGCGCGAGCGCAGCAGGGTGTGCGCGGTCACGCCGGCGGCGTCGGCGTCCACCCCGGTCCGCAGCACGTGCACCAGCCCGGCGATCGGCAGCAGCCAGAGGATCGCCAGCCAGGGCGACGCGAACGCCAGCGGCAGCGTGCAGATGGCGGCGACCCCGACGGCGAACAGGTTGATCCGCGGGATCCGGATGCGCAGCGCCGGGCCGCTCATGCCGGGGTCACCCGCGCCCGCGGCACCAGGCTCTCGTGCCAGGCGTCGTGCCGGTCGGAGTCCCCGGCTCCGAGCACCAGCGCGGCGCAGCGGTCACAGCGCAGCAGCACCGGCCGGCGCAGCTCGCGGTCCCAATCGGGGGCGACGACCGCGTAACCGGGCGGGGCGACGTACTCACTCACGTTCATATCCTCCCGCACCGAACCTGAGAACGTCCGGGGGCACGGCGGGGGTAGCGTGCGCAGTCGTGAGCGACGCACCGGGCCGGCCGCAGGCACACCCGAAGCCCCGCAGCAGCGAGGTCACCGACGGTATGGAGCGGGCCCCCGCGCGGGCCATGCTGCGGGCCGTAGGGATGGACGACGAGGACTTCGCCAAGCCCCAGATCGCCGTCGCCTCGTCCTGGAACGAGGTGACCCCGTGCAACCTGCCGCTGGACCGGCTGGCCAAGCGGGCCAAGGAGGGCGTCCGGGCCGCCGGCGGCTACCCGATGGAGTTCACCACGATCGCCGTCTCCGACGGCATCTCGATGGGCCACGAGGGAATGCGGGCCTCGCTGGTCTCCCGCGAGGTGATCGCGGACTCGGTCGAGCTGATGGTGCACGCCGAGCGGATGGACGGCATGGTCCTGCTGGCCGGCTGCGACAAGTCGCTGCCGGGCATGCTGATGGCCGCGGCCCGGATGGACCTCGCGTCCTGCTTCCTCTACGGCGGCACGATCCTGCCGGGCCGGCTGGGGGACAAGGACCTGTCCATCCTGGACGCGTTCGAGGGGGTCGGGGCCTGCGCGGTGGGCCGGATCACCCGGGCCGAGCTGGACGACATCGAGCGGCACGCCTGCCCGGGCGAGGGCTCCTGCGCCGGCATGTACACGGCCAACACGATGGCGGCCGCGGCCGAGGCGATGGGCATGGCGCTGATCGGCTCGGCCTCCCCGCCCGCGGTCGACCGCCGCCGGGACGGTCTCGCGGTCCGCAGCGGCGAGGCGGTGATCGCCCAGCTCGACGCCGGGATCACCGCCCGCAAGATCCTCACCAAGGAGGCGTTCGAGAACGCGATCGCGGTGGTGATGGCGGTCGGCGGCTCCACCAACGCGGTGCTGCACCTGCTGGCGATCGCGCACGAGGCCCGGGTGGAGCTGACCCTGGAGGACTTCAACCGGGTCGGCGACCGCACCCCGCACCTGGCCGACGTCAAGCCCTTCGGCCGGTACGTCATGGCCGACGTCGACCGCATCGGCGGCATCCCGGTGGTGCTGCGCGCGCTGCTGGACGCCGGCGTGCTGCACGGCGACACGCTCACCGTCTCCGGGAAGACGCTGGGGGAGGAGCTGGACGCGATCGCGCCGCCGGACCCCGACGGCAAGATCATCCGAGCGCTGTCCGAGCCGATCCACCGCACCGGCGGGCTCACCATCCTGCGCGGCTCGCTCGCGCCCGAGGGCGCGGTCGTGAAGAGCGCGTCGTTCGAGTCCACCGTCATCGACGGCGTCGCCAAGGTCTTCGACGACGAGAAGGACGCGATGGCCGCGGTCGTGAACGGCCACATCGAGCCGGGCGACGCCGTCGTCATCCGGTACGAGGGGCCGGCCGGCGGCCCGGGCATGCGGGAGATGCTCGCCGTCACCGCCGCGATCAAGGGCGCCGGCCTGGGCGATAGCACGCTGCTGCTCACCGACGGCCGGTTCTCGGGGGCCACGGCCGGCCCGTGCATCGGGCACGTCGCCCCGGAGGCCTCCCACGGCGGGCCGATCGCGCTCGTCGCCGACGGGGACCGGATCCGGCTGGACATGTCGGCGCGCACCCTCGACCTGCTGGTCGACCCGGCCGAGCTGGAGCGCCGCCGGGCGGACTGGAAGCTGCCCCCGCCCCGGTACGAGACCGGCGCCCTCGGCAAGTACGCCCGCCTGGTCGGCTCCGCCGCCCACGGCGCCGTCTGCGACTAGGCAGCTCCGCGCGGGTTGGTCCGCCCGGGGCCGGACGCGACCTGCCCCGGTCGGCCGCCGGGTCGGCACGGACCCGGCCGGGCCGGGATGCGTGGGGCATCCCGGACCCGCCGCCCGTACCAGCACCCGCTCACGCGAGCGAGATCGCGACCTGCTCCATCGCGTCGAACGAGGACTGCATGCCGCCCTCCATGCCGGAGTCGATCACGGCGTCGCGGATCTTCTGGTCGCCGTAGTCGCAGAGCTGGGCGAGCGTGGTCCGCCCGTCCGCCTCGGTCAGGGTCGTGGTGATGACGCCCGTCCCGTCCGGCGCGCCCTCGTAGATCTCGGTGTTGACCAGCCGCCCGGGCGCGTCGATCTCGCGGTACTCGCCGTGGAAGGCGACCTCGAAGTCGTCGTGGGTCACCAGCACGTACCGCCAGCTGCCGCCGACCCGCAGGTCGACCTCGGCCGCGGTGACCGTGCCGTGGGTGCCGGCCCACCAGCGCCGGATCAGCTCCGGGGTCGTGTACGCCTTCCACACCAGGTGCCTGGGCGCGTCGAACTCCCGGGTGATGAGGATCTGGGTGTCAGTGGGAAGGGTGACCTTCGCCGAGTTGGTCGTTGTCGCCATCGGATTCCTCCTGAGCCTTGAGTTCCTGGATCACGTCGTCCATCAGGTCGAACCGCTCCGCCATGGCCCGCTCGAACGGCGCGAGCCAGTCCACGATCGACCGCAGCGGCCCGGCGTCGAGCCGGTAGAGCCGCTGCCGTCCCTCGTCCCGGACCTGCACGAGCCCCACCTCCCGCAGCACCCGCAGGTGCTTGGACACCAGTGGCTGGGACAGGCCCAGGCGGTCGACCAGGTCGGAGACCGACCGCTCCCCGCCGGTGAGGACGTCGAGCAGCTGCCGCCGGCGGGGCTCGGCGACGGCGTTGAACGCGTCCGTCGTGGTCGCCGCCCGAGCCATGCCCAGATCATATAACCATATGGTTATGAGTCAAGTCGTTGCCGCGAACGAGACGGCGATCCCAGTACGTGGGATGCGTGTTGACGGGGGTGCCCACCCCTGACTACCGTCCGGAGCCGTGAGCACCAGCCTGACCCTCGTACTTTCGTAGCGCGCCGACCTCCCGGTCGACGCGCAGCCCCTCAGTGCCCCGCGGCACGAGGGGTTTTTTGTTGGGCAAACCCAGCCATGAGACCCGCGGAGGGGTCAGCAGCGATGACAGACAGCAATAGACCGGCCACCGGCGCCCAATCTCTCGTGCACTCGCTCGAGGCGGTCGGCGCGGATGTCGTGTTCGGCATCCCCGGCGGCGCCATCCTGCCGGCGTACGACCCGCTGTTCGACTCCACGGCCGTCCGGCATGTCCTGGTCCGGCACGAGCAGGGTGCCGGCCACGCCGCCGAGGGGTACGCGCAGGCCACCGGCAAGGTCGGGGTCTGCATGGCGACCTCGGGCCCGGGCGCGACCAACCTCGTCACCCCGATCGCCGACGCGTACATGGACTCGGTGCCGATCGTCGCGATCACCGGGCAGGTCCCCTCGGCCGCGATCGGCACCGACGCCTTCCAGGAAGCCGACATCTGCGGCATCACGCTTCCCATCACGAAGCACAACTTCCTGGTCAAGGACGCCGCGGACATCCCGCGGACGATCGCCGAGGCGTTCCACATCGCGCTGACCGGCCGCCCCGGCCCGGTGCTGGTCGACCTGCCCAAGGACATCCTGCAGGCGCAGACCACGTTCGGCTGGCCGCCGACGATGGACCTGCCGGGCTACCGCCCCGTCCTCAAGCCGCACGGCAAGCAGATCCGGGAGGCGGCCCGGCTGATCGCCGAGGCCAGGCGCCCGGTCCTGTACGTCGGCGGCGGCGTGCTGAAGGCCCACGCGGCCACGGAGCTGCGCCGGCTGGCCGAGCTCACCGGGATCCCGGTGGTCACCACGCTGATGGCCAAGGGCGCGTTCCCGGACAGCCACCCGCAGCACCTCGGCATGCCCGGCATGCACGGCTCCGTCTCCGCGGTCAGCGCGCTGCAGAAGTCCGACCTGCTGATCACGCTGGGCGCCCGCTTCGACGACCGCGTCACCGGCAAGCTGGACAGCTTCGCGCCGCACGCGCTGGTCATCCACGCCGACATCGACCCGGCCGAGATCTCCAAGAACCGGATGGCGGACGTGCCGATCGTGGGCGACTGCCGCGAGGTGATCATCCAGCTGATCGCGGCCGTCCAGGGCGAGTACGACGCCGGCCACCGGGCCGACCTCACCGGCTGGTGGGCCGAGCTCGACGCCTGGCGCACCCGGTACCCGCTGGGCTACGAGTGGCCCAGCGACGGCTCCCTCGCCCCGCAGTACGTCATCGAGCGGCTCGGCCGGATCGCCGGTCCCGAGGCCCTGTACGTCGCGGGCGTCGGCCAGCACCAGATGTGGGCGGCCCAGTTCATCCGGTACGAGAACCCGTACACCTGGCTGAACTCCGGCGGCGCCGGCACGATGGGCTACTCGGTCCCGGCCGCGATGGGCGCCAAGATGGGCCGGCCCGAGGCCACCGTCTGGGCGATCGACGGCGACGGCTGCTTCCAGATGACCAACCAGGAGCTGGCCACCTGCGCGCTGGAGGGCATCCCGATCAAGGTCGCCATCATCAACAACGGCAACCTCGGCATGGTCCGGCAGTGGCAGAACCTCTTCTACTCCGAGCGCTACAGCCAGACCGACCTCGGCACCCACAAGCACCGCATCCCCGACTTCGTGAAGCTCGCCGACGCGCTGGGCTGCGTGGGCCTGCGGGTGGAGTCCAAGGAGGACGTGGACGGCGCGATCGAGAAGGCGATGGAGATCGACGACCAACCCGTGGTCATCGACTTCATCGTCGGGCAGGACGCGCAGGTCTGGCCGATGGTGCCGGCCGGTACGAGCAACGACGAGATCATGGCCGCCCGCGGCGTGCGGCCCGTCTGGGACGAGGTCGAGGGTTAACCATGAGCACTCATCACACGCTGTCGGTGCTGGTGGAGAACAAGCCCGGCGTGCTGGCCCGGGTGTCGGGCCTGTTCAGCCGGCGCGGGTTCAACATCGAGTCGCTCGCGGTCGGCCCGACCGAGCACCCGGACATGTCCCGGATGACGATCGTCGTCGTGGTCGACCAGCTGCCGCTGGAGCAGGTCACCAAGCAGCTGAACAAGCTCATCAACGTCATCAAGATCGTCGAGCTCGACCCGGCCCAGTCCGTGCAGCGGGAGCTGCTGCTGGTCAAGGTCCGGGCCGACGTGGCCGTCCGCAGCGCCGTGCTCGAGGTGGCCACCCTGTTCCGGGCCAAGGTGGTCGACGTCGGCACCGAGTCGGTGACGATCGAGGCGACCGGCACGGCGGACAAGCTCAGCGCGCTGCTCAAGGTGCTGGAGCCGTACGGGGTGCGGGAGATGGTCCAGTCCGGCATGGTCGCCGTCGGCCGCGGCCCGCGCTCGATCACCGGCACCGCGCTGCGCTCGCTCGATCGCTCCGCCTGATCCACCGAACGCGATAGTCCACACCAGACAGTCCAGAGAGGACGCTCCACATGGCAGCCCGGATGTTCTACGACGACGACGCCGACCTGTCGCTGATCCAGAACCGCACGGTCGCGGTGCTGGGTTACGGCAGCCAGGGGCACGCGCACTCCCTGTCGCTGCGCGACTCCGGGGTCGACGTGCGGATCGGGCTGCCCGAGGGGTCGAAGTCCCGGGAGAAGGCCGAGTCGGAGGGGCTGCGGGTGCTCACCCCCGCGGACGCCTGCGAGGAGGCCGACCTCATCATGATGCTGGCCCCCGACACGGTGCAGCGGACGCTGTTCACCGAGTCGGTCGCGCCGAGCCTGGTCCCCGGCGACGCGCTGTTCTTCGGCCACGGCCTCAACATCCGCTACGGCCTGATCACGCCGCCGGAGGGCGTCGACGTGGCCATGGTCGCGCCGAAGGGCCCGGGCCACCTGGTCCGCCGGCAGTACACCGACGGCAAGGGCGTGCCCTGCCTGGTCGCGGTCGAGCAGGACGCGTCCGGCAACGGCCTCCCGCTGGCCCTGTCGTACGCGAAGGGCATCGGCGGCACCCGTGCCGGCGTCATCGAGACCACGTTCACCGAGGAGACGGAGACCGACCTCTTCGGCGAGCAGGCCGTGCTCTGCGGCGGCACCACCGCGCTGGTGCAGGCCGGCTTCGACACGATGGTCGAGGCCGGCTACCAGCCCGAGATCGCGTACTTCGAGGTGCTGCACGAGCTCAAGCTCATCGTCGACCTCATGTACGAGGGCGGCATCGCGCGGATGCGCTACTCGGTCTCCGACACCGCCGAGTTCGGCGACCTGACCCGCGGGCCGCGCATCATCGACGACCACGTGCGCGCCTCCATGCGGCAGATCCTGGCCGAGATCAAGGACGGCACGTTCACCCGCGAGCTCATCGCGGACGACGACGCCGGCCGGCCGACGTTCAACGCGCTGCGGGACAAGGCCGCCGGCGCCCCGATCGAGGAGGTCGGCCGCAAGCTGCGCGGGCTGATGTCCTGGGTCGACCGCCCCATCACCGAGACCGCCTGACGGTCTCCGCGACCGCCTGACGGTCGCCACGAACGCCCGCTTCCCCAGAAGGGAACCCGGGCCGACCGACCGGCCGCCGCCCCGCGCCAGCAGCGCGGGCGGCGGCCGGTCGCATGCTGTGCGGGCGCTGGGAGGCGGCGTCCTCCCTCCGCGCCGCGCGGCGACCCGTCGGCGCGTCGCTGCGGTCCGGACGCCGCCGCGCCCGCCTCCGCGACGAGAAATGTTCGCTGCTCAGATGAGCAATGCCGGTCGCAGAGGTTTGCCGGGACCACTTTCGGTGACATTGAACTCCCGGGCGACCGCACCCGCAGCCGTCCTGTTTCAGCTGGGAGGCCCGGGTGACACAGACCTCAATGATCCTCGCGGCGGACAGCAGCGGTCGACTGGACGTCAACTTCCTCGACTACTCGATCCTCGCGTTCTACTTCATCATCGTGATCGCGATCGGCGTGCTGGCCCGGCGCTCCATCGCCACGAGCGAGGATTTCCTGCTGTCCGGCCGGTCGCTGCCCGCGTGGGTGACCGGGATCGCCTTCATCTCCGCGAACCTCGGCGCGATCGAGATCCTCGGAATGGCCGCGAACGGCGCGCAGTACGGCATCTCGACGGTCCACTTCTACTGGATCGGCGCCGTGCCGGCGATGGTGTTCCTCGGCATCGTGATGATGCCGTTCTACTACGGCTCCCGGGTGCACTCCGTCCCGGAGTACCTGCGCCGGCGGTACAACGGCGCCACCCACCAGTTCAACGCCTGGACCTTCGCGGCCTCGGCCGTGCTGCAGGCCGGCGTCAACCTGTTCGCGATGGCGCTGATCATCAAGAGCCTGCTCGGCTGGCCGATCTGGGTCTCGATCATCATCGCGGCCGGCTTCGTGCTGGGCTACATCACGCTGGGCGGGCTGTCCGGCGCGATCTACAACGAGGTCCTGCAGTTCTTCGTGATCCTGGCCGGGCTCATCCCGGTCGTCATCGTCGGCCTGCACGCGGTCGGCGGCTGGGGCGGCCTGAAGGACAAGATCGAGGCGCAGCAGCCCAACGGGGCGGCGTTGTTCAGCCAGTGGGGCGGGACGGCCGTCGGCCATCCGACGAACCCGCTGGGTGACTGGATCGGCATCGTGATGGGCCTCGGGTTCGTGCTGTCCTTCGGCTACTGGACGACGAACTTCGCCGAGGTGCAGCGGGCGCTGGCGGCCAAGGACCTCTCGGCCGGGCAGCGCACCCCGCTGATCGGGGCGTACCCGAAGATCTTCATCCCGGCCCTGACGATCATCCCGGGTCTGCTCGCGCTGGTGCTGATCCCGAAGATCGGCCAGCCGGACGGGGACGCGACCTACAACGACGCGATCCCGCGGCTGATGGGCCTGCTGCTGCCCAACGGCGTGCTCGGCGTCGCGCTGGCCGGCCTGCTGGCGGCGTTCATGGCCGGCATGGCGGCGAACGTGAGCTCGTTCAACACCGTCTTCACGTACGACATCTGGCGGGCCCGGTTCGCCAGGGACCGCTCCGACGAGTACTACCTGCGCGTCGGCCGGTACATCACGATCATCGGCATCCTGGTCAGCGTGGGCACGGCATTCATCGCGTCGGGCTACTCGAACATCCAGAACTACCTGCAGCTGCTGTTCTCGATCTTCAACGCGCCGCTGTTCGCCACGTTCATCATCGGCATGCTGTGGAAGCGGACGACGGCCTGGGCCGGGTTCTGGGGCCTGCTGACCGGCACCGTGGCCGCCGCCGTCGGCCACTTCGCGCTCACCGGCCTGAACATCGGCAGCCTGGACATCTGGAGCCCGTGGGTGACGATCGAGTCCACCCAGTCCCAGAACTTCTACGGCGCGATCATCGCGTTCGTCGTCGACGCGGTCGTCACGGTCGCGGTGACGATGTTCACCGCGCCCAAACCGGAGTCGGAGCTGGCCGGCCTGGTCGCCCGCGTCCCGAACCCGAACGCGCCGCCGAAGGGTCCGAAGCTGCCCTGGTGGGAGTCGCCCAAGCTGCTCGGCGGCGGCGCCCTGCTCATCACGCTGATCCTCAGCCTGATCTTCCTCTAGGAGGTTGTCATGACCGACAGCGAAGACCTCCAGGAAGAGGAGTTCAACGCCGAGCACAGCGCCTCGTCCCGGCTGTTCGACCTGCGCTACCTCATCGGCGGGCTGATGGGGATCTACGGGGTCGTGCTGATCATCGTGGGCCTGGCCGACTCCAAGCAGGAGATCGACAAGGCCGCCGGCATCCGGATCAACCTCTGGATGGGGCTCGGGATGCTGGTGCTCGGCGGGCTGTTCCTGTTCTGGGCCCGGACCCGGCCGCTGAAGATCGAGGGCCCCTCGGCCGCGGCGAAGGCCGAGGAGGCCGGCCCACCGATCCACTGAGCTGCGCTTTCCCGCGGGCCTCTGTCCGATGTGGACAGGGGCCCGCGGGATGTAACGTTCGTCACCGCCGGGCAACGCCGGTGTGACGGACGGATCCGCCGCGCCCGTCCTGGGGCTCACGCCGCGTCGCTACCATTGCAGGGCGCCGGCGGGGGTTCGGCGTCGCCGATCCCAGGAGGAACAGCAGTGGCCCAGCCCGAGCGCCGTCCGGTCGTCCTCGTCGCCGAGGAGCTCGCGCCGTCCGCGCTGGAGGTGCTGTCCGCGGACTTCGAGCTCCGTCACGTCGACGGCGCCGACCGGGCCGCCCTGCTGCCGGCACTGTCCGATGTGGACGCGGTGCTGATCCGCAGCGCCACCAGGATCGACGCCGAGGCGCTGGCCGCCGCCGACCGGCTCAAGGTCGTCGCCCGGGCCGGCATCGGCCTGGACAACGTCGACGTGCCGGCCGCCACCGCCCGCGGCGTCATGGTCGTCAACGCGCCGACCTCCAACATCGTCAGCGCCGCCGAGCACGCGGTCGCGCTGCTGCTCGCGGTCGCCCGCAACGTGCCCGCCGCCGACGCGAGCCTGCAGGCCGGGCAGTGGAAGCGGTCGAAGTTCACCGGCGTCGAGGTCGCGGACAAGACCGTCGGCGTGGTCGGGCTGGGCAAGATCGGCGTGCTGGTCGCCCAGCGGCTGTCCGCGTTCGGCGTCCGCCTGATCGCCTACGACCCGTACGTGCAGCCGGCCCGGGCCGCCCAGATCGGCGTCCGCCTGGTCACCCTGGACGAGCTGCTGGCCGAGAGCGACTTCGTCACCATCCACCTGCCCAAGACGCCCGAGACGATGGGCCTGATCGGCGCCCGCGAGCTGGCCCTGACCAAGCCGGGCGTCCGGATCGTCAACGCCGCCCGCGGCGGGCTGGTCGAGGAGCAGGCGCTGGCCGACGCGATCGCGTCCGGCCACGTCGGCGGCGCCGGCATCGACGTGTTCGTGACGGAGCCGGCCACCGAGAGCCCGCTGTTCGGGCTGCCGGGCGTCGTCGTCACCCCACACCTGGGCGCCTCCACGGTCGAGGCCCAGGACAAGGCCGGGCTGGCCGTGGCCCGCTCGGTCCGCCTCGCCCTGCAGGGCGAGTTCGTCCCGGACGCGGTGAACGTGCAGGCCGGCGGCATCGTCGCCGAGGACGTCCGGCCCGGGCTGCCGCTGGCGGAGAAGCTCGGCCGGGTCTTCACCGCGCTGGCCGGCGGGGTCGCCCAGTCGATCACCGTCGAGGTCCGGGGCGAGATCGCCGCGTACGACGTGAGCGTGCTGCAGCTGGCCGCGCTCAAGGGCGTGTTCACCGACGTGGTCTCCGAGCAGGTGACGTTCGTCAACGCGCCGCTGCTGGCCAAGGACCGCGGCGTCGACGTCGGCATCGCGACGTACGCGGAGGCCGGGGACCACCGCAACCTGGTGACCGTGCGCGGCGTGCTGGCCACCGGCGTGACCGTGAGCGTGTCCGGCACGCTGACCGGCCCGAAGCAGGAGCAGAAGCTCACCGAGGTCGACGGGTACGACGTGGACCTGCGGCTGGAGGGCCACCTGCTGTTCTTCCGCTACACCGACCGGCCCGGGGTGGTCGGCGCGGTCGGCGTCCGGCTCGGCGACGCCGGCGTGAACATCGCCGGCGCGCAGGTCAGCCGGACGCGGCGGGGCGGCGAGGCGCTGATGACGGTGACCGTCGACAGCGCCGTCCCGGCCGACGTGCTGGCCGCGATCGGGGCCGAGATCGGGGCCACCACGGTGCGCGACGCGGACATCGACACCGAATAGCGACCGGCCCTCTGGCCGCTGGCCTCGGCGTGTCGGATAACCTCCGAGGTCATGAGGCTGGCGGTGATCCCCGGGGACGGCATCGGACCCGAGGTGGTGGTGGAGGGCCTCAAGGTCCTGCGCGAAGCGGTGTCCGGGGTCGAGACCACGACGTACGACCTGGGCGCCGCCCGCTGGCACCGGACGGGTGAGCTCGTACCGGACTCGGTCATCAGCGAGCTGCGCAACCAGGACGCGATCCTCCTCGGCGCGGTCGGCGACCCGAGCGTGCCCCCGGGCGTGCTGGAGCGCGGCCTGCTGCTGCGGCTGCGCTTCGAGCTCGACCACCACGTGAACCTGCGCCCGGTGCGCCTGTTCCCGGGCGTGCGGACCCCGTTGGCCGGCAACCCGTCCATCGACATGGTCGTGGTCCGCGAGGGCACCGAGGGGCCGTACTCGGGGGCCGGCGGCGCGCTGCGCAAGGACACCCCGCACGAGGTGGCCACCGAGATCAGCGTGAACACCGCGTTCGGGGTCGAGCGGGTGGTCCGGGACGCGTTCCGGCGGGCGACCGAGCGCGAGCGCAAGCACCTGACCCTGGTGCACAAGACCAACGTGCTGACCTACTCCGGGTCGCTCTGGTCGCGCAAGGTCGAGGAGGTCTCCCGGGAGCACCCCGAGGTGACCGTGGCGTACCAGCACGTGGACGCGGCCTCGATGTTCTTCGTCTCCGACCCGGCCCGGTTCGACGTGGTGGTCACCGACAACCTGTTCGGCGACATCCTCACCGACCTCGGCGCTGCGGTGACGGGCGGGATCGGTCTTGCCGCCAGCGGTAACCTGGACGTCAGCCGGGCGAACCCCAGCATGTTCGAGCCCGTGCACGGCAGCGCGCCGGACATCGCCGGCACGGGCCGCGCCGACCCGACCGCGACCGTGCTGTCCGTGGCGCTCCTGCTCGACCACCTCGGGCACGGCGACCAGGCGCGGCGGGTGAATGCCGCGGTGGCCTTCGACCTGGCCACCCGGGACCACGCCGACCCCGGCAAGACCGGGTCCATCGGCGATCGGCTCGCTGCTCTGACCAGCCAGCACACCCCCGTCTGAGAGATCTGATCGGGTGGCGCCGCGGGCGTCCGGAATGAGATGGTAGGACGTCCTCGTATTTCCCGATTGGGCGTAAGCCGCCGAAGGAGCCGACCCGTGCCCATCACGCCGACCAAGAAGATCTGGATGAACGGCACGCTCGTCGACTGGGACGACGCCACGATCCACATCCTCAACCCCACGCTGCACTACGGCTGGGGCGTCTTCGAGGGCATCCGGGCGTACGGGACCTCGCGCGGGCCGGCCGTGTTCCGGCTGACCGACCACATCGCCCGGCTGTTCCGCTCGGCCAAGGTGTACTTCATGGAGCCGGGCTTCACCCCGGAGGAGATCGTCGCGGCGACCAAGCAGGTCGTCCGGATCGCCGAGGTCGAGTCCTGCTACATCCGCCCGCTGGTCTACCTCGGCTACGGCGAGATGGGCCTCAACCCGCTGCCGAGCCACACCGAGGTCATGGTCGCCTGCTGGCCCTGGGGTCTCTACCTCGGCCCGGATGCGATGGCGAACGGCTGCCGGGCGATGACCTCGTCCTGGCAGCACATCAACCAGAACTCGATCGCCCCGCAGGGCAAGGGCACCGGGCAGTACGTGAACTCGTCCCTGTCGAAGGTGGCCGCGCTCAAGGCCGGCTACGACGAGGCCGTCCTGCTGTCCCCGGCCGGCAACGTCGTGCAGGGCACCGGTGAGAACATCTTCATCGTGCAGGGCAAGACGCTGGTCACCCCGCCGGTCCAGGAGGGCCTGCTGGCCGGCATCACCCGCGACTCGGTGATGACGATCGCCCGCGACCAGGGCTACGAGGTCGTCGAGCACGCGCTGGTCCGGACCGACCTCTACATGGCCGACGAGGCGTTCTTCACCGGGACCGCGGCCGAGATCGTGCCGATCGCCTCGGTCGACGACCGCGAGGTCGGCACCGGCAAGCCCGGCCCGGTCACCAAGGACATCGTGGAGGTCTTCTCCGCCGCCACCAAGGGCGAGGTCGACCGCTACAAGGAGTGGAACGAGTACGTCGGGGAGTGAGCCGACGGGGCGGTGAGCATCGCAGGGCTTCCCGCGGCGGCATCCGGTGACTGCCCGAGGAGCGCAGCGCCCGGAGGCGAACCTGCGGCGGAGTAAATCGCCTGACACCCTCGCGACACTGAAGGGGTGCTGACCGACGTCTGGCCCCTGTTCGGCCTGGTGCTGCGGACCCCGCGGCTGGAGTTGCGGCTGCCCTCCCTGGAGCAGCTCGCCGTCCTCGGCGAGCTGGCCGCCGAGGGCATCCACGACCCTGCGGTGATGCCGTTCCAGACGCCGTGGACGGACCTGCCGCCGGACGAGCGCGCCCGTTCGGTCCTGCAGTGGTCGTGGCGCATCTGGGCGGAGCACACCCCGCAGCGGTGGTCGCTCAACTTCTGCGTGCTGGCCGACGGCGAGGTCGTCGGCACCCAGGACCTGGGCGGCAACGACTTCGCCGTCACCCGCGAGGTGAACAGCGGGTCGTGGCTGGGCCGCAAGCACCACGGCCGCGGCATCGGCACCGAGATGCGGGCCGCCGTGCTGCACCTCGGCTTCGCCGGGCTCGGGGCCGAGACCGCGCTGTCCGGCGCGCACACCGACAACGCCGCCTCGCTCGGCGTCTCCCGCAAGCTCGGCTACGTCCCCGACGGCCTGGGCCGGCAGGCCGTCCGGGGCCGGCTCGAGGTGGAGCAGCGGCTGCGGCTGGACCGGGCGACCTGGGCGGCGACCCGGACGGTGCCGGTCACGATCGAGGGGCTGGAGCCGTGCCGGCCGCTGCTCGGCGTCGCCACCGGTTGACGAACCAGCGCTCGACCGAGTCGTCGACCAGCAGGGCGAACAGCGGGTACGACCCGACCGCCGGCCAGATCAGCACGAGCACGAGGTTGATCGTGAAGATGATCGCGGTGGACACCGACACGGCTCGCCGGTCCAGCGGGACACCTCCTCGTGCTGGCTCTTGATCAGCAGCTCCGGGCGCCGGCAGCCCCACCAGGAGATGCCGCGACCAGGCTGAGGGAGGAGATCACCAGCCGTCGTAGAGCGCGGTGGCGCCCCGGCTGGACAGCGCGCTGGTCAGCAGCTGGGTGGTGAACGGCTCGGTCCAGTGGTCGCCCAGCGCGTCGTCGAGTCCCTCGCCGTCCTTCAGCTCCTGCGGTATGTCGACCAGCGGCAGCACCAGCAGCGTCAGCGCGATCGCCACCACGGCGTCCGCGAAAAGTGGTCAGTCGCTCGAATCCCCGTTCCGTCCGCACCCAGGCACCTTGCCCAGCCACGGGGGATTGATCACGAGGCCGCGGCGTGACGGTGGCCGCGCAGCCGCATCCACAGGTGCTCCAGCCGGTCGTCGAGGACCAGCGCGATCAGCGGCCAGGTACCGATCGCCGGCTGGACGGTCGCGAGCACCAGCGCGACCAGCAGGATGGCCGGGGTGACGAACGACACCGGCTCGGCCAGCCACTGCCGGACCTCCTCGCTGTCCTGGCGCAGCAGCTCCGGGTGCCGGTGCCCCCACCAGGACTGGCCGGCCAGCGCCAGCGAGGAGACCAGCAGCACGCCGTCGTAGAGCGGCACGGCGCCGTGGTCGTACTCGGGGCCGGCCAGCAGCTGGGTCACGAACGGCAGCACCACGATCGTGAACATCCAGACCAGCATCAGCCGCGCGATCACCCCGTCGTACGCGTCGAAGTACTCCATCATCCGGTGGTGGATGGACCACAGCACCCAGATGACGACGAAGCTCAGCACGAACGCGCCGATGTCGTCGCGGTGGTCGGAGAGCACGTCGCCGACGCTCGTGCCGTCGTCCTCGAGGTCGGTCGCGAACTCCGACAGCGGCAGCACCAGCAGGGTCAGGGCGATCGCCACCACGGCGTCCGCGAAGGTCATCAACCGCTCGAAGCCACGTCCCGTACGCATCGGGGCATTCTGCCCTCCCGCGGCCCGCTCGTGGGCCGCGCGTCAACCATCCGCGGAGCGCCGGCGCTGCTCAGCTCGCGGCACCGCCGCCGGTCGGCGACAGCGTACGGCCGATCCTCCGGCTCGATCGGGACCGCCTCGCGTTCGAGGTGACGGGGGCCGTACGCGGTCGATGGCACGACGTCGCCCGCATACGCGTCGAGCGTCGCCGGCCGGGATCCGGAGCCGGGGCGTCCGCGTGCTGAGAGGCCGTGCTGACGACGCAGATTCCCCGGGCCGCCCCACGGCGGGGCGACCGCCGCGGCGGGGCTTATCGTCGCTGCGGGAGGTGGGGTCCGTGGCTGAGCCGGTGACGGCTGCGTTCCGGCCGGTGCGCGGGGGCAACGCCTTCGAGGAGACCGTCGAGCGGCTGCTGCAGGCGATCAAGCTCGGCCTGGTCCAGGCCGGCGACCGGCTGCCGGCCGAGCGGGAGCTGGCGGCGCAGCTGCGGGTGAGCCGGATGACGCTGCGGGAAGCGCTGGCCGACCTGCAGCGGGCCGGGTACGTCGAATCCCGGCGCGGCCGCCTCGGCGGCACCTTCGTCCGCTACGTGCCGGCCGACGCGGCCGTCCCGCCGGCCGGCGCCCTGGAGCGGGCCCGGACCGCGGACCTCGAGGACGTGCTGACGCTGCGGTCGGTGCTGGAGACCGGGGCGGCCGAGCTGGCGGCCCGGCGCGGGCTCGGGCCGGAGGAGGCGGCGCTGCTGCGGGAGCGGCTGGCCGACTGCGCGGCCGGGCCGCCGAGCGGCTACCGGCAGCGCGACTCCCGGCTGCACCTGGCGCTGGCCGAGCTGTCCGGCTCGCCCTCGCTGGCCGCCGCCGTGGCCGACGTCCGGGTCCGGCTCAACGACCTGCTCGACGCGATCCCGCTGCTGCCGCGCAACATCCGGCACTCCGAGCAGCAGCACACCGCCGTGGTCGAGGCCGTGCTGGCCGGTGATCCGGATCGGGCCCGGCGGGAGATGGCCGGCCACGTGGACGGCACGGCGGCGTTGCTGCGCGGTTTCCTCGGGTGACCGCCGGGGGCGTCCCTTGACAGCCGGGCGGCCCGATGGGTGAATCTCCGCTTAATGGACTGATCGCAGACCATTTCCGCGAGCGGAGGTCCCCCCGTGGCGACGACCGACGACTCCCTTCCCGCCGATCCCCCTACCGACCTGCGTGACGAGGACACCCGCCGGCTCAACGAGATGGGCTACGCCCAGGAGCTGCGCCGCGGGATGTCGGCGTTCTCGAACTTCGCGGTGTCGTTCACGATCATCTCGATCCTGTCCGGCTGCCTGACGCTCTACCTGTTCGGCATGAACACCGGCGGCCCCGCGGTCATCACCTGGGGCTGGCTGATCGTCGGCGCGTTCACGCTGACCGTCGGGCTGGCGATGGCCGAGGTCTGCTCCAGCTTCCCCACCGCGGGCGGCCTCTACTACTGGTCGGCGAAGCTGGCCAAGTCCAACGCCGCCGCCTGGTCCTGGTTCACCGGCTGGTTCAACTTCCTCGGCCAGGTCGCGGTCACCGCGGGGATCGACTTCGGGGCCGCGTTCTTCCTCAACGCGTACCTGGACCTGCAGTTCAGCTTCGACACCCGGGCCTGGCACACGATCCTGCTGTTCGGGATCATCCTGCTGGCGCACGGGGCCATCAACACCTTCGGCGTCGGCCTGGTGGCCAAGCTCAACGACGTCAGTGTCTGGTGGCACGTCGTCGGGGTCGCGATCATCGTGCTGTCGCTGGCGTTCGTGCCGGACAAGCACCAGTCCGCCGACTTCGTCTTCACCCAGTTCGTCAACAACACCGGCTGGGGCAACAGCTTCTACGTCGCGCTGATCGGGCTGCTGCTCGCGCAGTACACGCTGACCGGCTTCGACGCCTCGGCCCACATGACCGAGGAGACCCGGTCGGCCGCCACCGCCGGCCCGCGCGGCATCGTCATGTCGATCGTGGTCTCGATCGTGGCCGGCTGGATCCTGCTGCTCGGCGTCACGTTCGCGATCCAGTCCTACGACGGGGCGCTCAACAGCGACACCGGGGTGCCGCCGGCGCAGATCTTCCTCGACGCGGTCGGCAACACGGGCGGGAAGCTGCTGCTGCTCATCGTGATTGTGGCCCAGCTGTTCTGCGGGATGGCGTCGGTGACGGCGAACTCGCGGATGATCTACGCGTTCTCCCGGGACGGCGCGCTGCCGGGCTCCTCGTTCTGGCACCGGATCAACCCGCGCACCCGGACGCCCACCAATGCGATCTGGCTCGCCGCCGGCGGTGCGTTCGTGCTCGGCCTGCCCTACCTCTGGAACGCCACCGCGTACGCGGCGGTCACCTCGATCGCGGTCATCGGCCTCTACATCGCGTACGTGCTGCCGACGCTGCTGCGGTTGATGCAGGGCGACTCGTTCGTCCGCGGGCCGTGGCACCTGGGGCGGTGGAGCCGGCCGATCGGGATCATCGCGGTGGTCTGGGTCTGCTTCATCACCGTGCTGTTCATGCTGCCGCAGGTGAACCCGGTCTCGAAGACGACCTTCAACTACACGCCGGTCGCGGTGCTGGCGGTCATCGGCTTCGCCGGGATCTACTGGCTGGTCTCGGCCCGCAAGTGGTTCACCGGGCCCAAGGTGCAGGGTTCGGCCGCCGAGCTGGCCGAGATCGAGCGCGACCTGGAGGCGGCCGGGTGAGTGGGCGCGGACGACTCGACCTGGAGGCACTGCGGCGCGAGGTCGAGGACGGCCGGATCGACACGGTCCTGCTCGTCATCACCGACATGCAGGGCCGCCTGCAGGGCAAGCGGATGGCGGCCGAGCACCTGCTGAACGACGTGCTGCCGGCCGACCGTCCACCTGGGACGGTCGAGGGCTGCGACTACCTGCTCGCCGTCGACGTCGACATGAACACCGTCGACGGGTACGCGCTGTCCGGCTGGGACCGCGGCTACGGCGACTTCGAGTGGCGGCCGGACCTGGACACGATCCGGTGGATCCCCTGGCACGAGGGGACCGCGCTGATCCACTGCGACGTGGTCGCCGGGGACGGGACGGCGGTGCCGCCCTCGCCCCGGCAGGTGCTGCGCAAGCAGCTCGACCGGCTGGCCGAGCGGGGCTGGTCGGCGTACGTGGGGACCGAGCTGGAGTTCATGGTCTTCCAGGACACGTACGAGGACGCCTGGAAGGCCGACTACCGCGGGCTCACGCCGGCCAACCAGTACAACGTGGACTACTCGATGCTCGGCACCGCCCGGATCGAGCCGCTGCTGCGCCGGATCCGGCTCGGCATGGCCGGCGCCGGCATGACGGTCGAGTCGGCCAAGGGGGAGTGCAACCTCGGCCAGCACGAGATCGCCTTCCGGTACGGCGAGGCACTGTCCACCTGCGACGACCACGTGCTCTACAAGACCGGGGCCAAGGAGATCGCCGCCCAGGACGGGCGGTCGCTGACCTTCATGGCCAAGTACGACGAGCGGGAGGGCAACTCCTGCCACGTGCACCTGTCCCTGCGGTCCTCGGACGGCGGCCCGGTGTTCTCCGACGGCGGGCACGGGCACTCGAAGACCTTCGACTCGTTCCTGGCCGGGCTGCTGGCCGGGATGCGGGAGCTGACGCTGTTCTGCGCGCCGAACGTCAACTCGTACAAGCGGTACGTCCCGGGGTCGTTCGCGCCGACGGCGCTGGCCTGGGGGCGGGACAACCGGACCTGCGCGTTCCGGGTGGTCGGGCACGCGCCGCCGGCGCTGCGGGTGGAGAACCGGGTGCCGGGCGGGGACGTGAACCCCTACCTGGCGGTGGCGGCGATGCTGGCGGCCGGGCTGGACGGGGTCGAGCGGGAGCTCCCGCTGGAGCCGGCCTTCCTCGGCAACGCCTACCTGGACGCGGACCGGGCCCGGGTGCCGGCGACGCTGCGGGAGTCG
The DNA here is from genome assembly GCA_035995165.1 of Mycobacteriales bacterium. Classification (NCBI taxonomy): domain Bacteria; kingdom Bacillati; phylum Actinomycetota; class Actinomycetes; order Mycobacteriales; species Mycobacteriales bacterium. Next base: position 12,824 of record DASYKU010000031.1, on the reverse strand, counting down.
GCCGCGCTCTGGACGGACAGCGCGCTGGCCCGCCGCGCCTTCGGTGACGACGTGGTCGAGCACTACGCCAACAACGCCCGGGTGGAGCTGGCCGCGTACGACTCGGCCGTGACCGACTGGGAGCGGCGGCGCGGATTCGAGCGGCTGTGAAGCTGGTCAACCCGGCCACCGAGGAGGTCCTCGGGGTCGTCCCCGATTCCACTGTGGACGATGTCGATGCCGCGGTTTCTTCTTCTCGGCAGGCATTTCCGGCCTGGAAGGCGGTGGCGCCGGCGGATCGGGGGCGGCTGCTGCGGCGGTTCGCCGAGGCGGTGGACGGCGACCTGGAGCACCTGGCCGGACTGGAGGTCGCCAACGCCGGGCACCCGATCGGCAACGCCCGCGGCGAGGCGGCGATGGTCCGCGACGTGCTGCACTACTACGCGGCCGCGCCGGAAAGGCTGTTCGGCCGGCAGATCCCGGTCGCCGGCGGCATCGACCTGACCTTCGCCGAGCCGCTCGGGCCGGTCGCGGTGATCGCGCCCTGGAACTTCCCCATGACGATCGCGTCCTGGGGCTTCGCGCCGGCGCTCGCGGCCGGCAACCCGGTGCTGCTCAAGCCGGCCGAGCTGACCCCGCTGAGCGCGCTGCGGCTGGCCGAGCTGGCGCTGGCGGCCGGGATCCCCGAGGGCGTGTTCCAGGTCGTACCGGGGATCGGCGCGGTCGCCGGGCAGCGGCTGGTCGAGCACCCTTCGGTCCGGAAGGTGGTGTTCACCGGGTCGACCGCGACCGGCCGCCGGGTGGCCGCGACCGCGGCGGCGACGGTGAAGCGGGTGACGCTGGAGCTCGGCGGCAAGTCTGCGAACGTCGTGTTCGCCGACGCCGACCTGGAGCGGGCGGCCGCGACCGCGCCGGGCGCGGTCTTCGACAACGCCGGGCAGGACTGCTGCGCCCGCTCCCGCATCCTCGTCCAGGCCTCCGTGTACGACCGGTTCCTGGAGCTGCTGGAGCCGGCCGTGACGGCCTTCCGGGTCGGCGACCCGCTGGATCCCTCCTCCTCGATGGGCCCGCTGATCAGCGCGGAGCACCGGCAGCGGGTCGCCGCGTACGTCCCGGCCGAGGTGGCGATCCGCGGCACCGTCCCGAGTGGACCGGGCTGGTGGTTCCCGCCGACCGTGCTGGCGCCGGTCGACCCGGCCGCGCCGGTCGCGACCGAGGAGGTCTTCGGGCCGGTGGTCGTGGTGCTGCCGTTCACCGACGAGGCCGACGCGGTCCGGCTGGCCAACGACTCGCCGTACGGGCTGAGCGGGTCGATCTGGACCCGCGACGTCGGCCGGGCGCTGCGGGTGGCCCGGGCGCTGGAGAGCGGCGCGCTGTCGGTGAACTCGCACTCCTCGGTCCGGTACGGCACTCCGTTCGGGGGGATGAAGCAGTCCGGCCTCGGCCGGGAGCTGGGCCCGGACGCGCTGGCCGGGTTCACCGACGTGAAGAACGTGTTCGTCGCGACAGGGGAGTGAGCGGTGCGGGGTCTTTCCGGCAAGGTCGCGGTCGTCACGGGCGCAGCGAGCGGGATCGGCGCGCAGAGCGCCCGGCGGCTGGCCGAGGAGGGCGCCCGGGTGGTCGTGGCCGACGTCTCCGACGACGCCGGCAAGGCCGTCGCGGCCGAGGTCGAGGGCCTCTACGTCCGGACCGACGTCACGTCCTCCAACCAGGTCAAGGCCCTGTACGAGGCGGCCGCGGCCGAGTACGGCCAGGTCGACGTGCTGGTCAACAACGCCGGGATCTCCCCGCCGGACGACGCCACGATCCTGGAGACCGAGCTCGACGCCTGGCGCCGGGTCCAGGAGGTCAACCTCACCAGCGTCTACCTCTGCTGCAAGCACGGGATCCCGCACCTGCTCGCGGCCGGCGGCGGCTCGGTGGTGAACACCGCCTCGTTCGTCGCGCTGATGGGTGCGGCGACCTCGCAGATCTCGTACACGGCCTCGAAGGGCGGGGTGTTGGCGATGACCCGGGAGCTGGGCGTGCAGTTCGCCCGGCAGGGGGTGCGGGTCAACGCGCTGTGCCCGGGGCCGGTGGACACCCCGCTGCTGCGCGAGCTGTTCGCGGCCGACCCCGAGCGGGCGGCCCGGCGGCTGGTGCACGTGCCGATGGGCCGGTTCGCCCGGCCGGAGGAGATCGCTGCGGCGGTGGCGTTCCTGGCCAGCGACGACGCCTCGTTCATCACCGCGTCGACCTTCCTCGTCGACGGCGGGATCACCGCCGCCTACGTGACCCCGTTGTAGCCTCGACATGGTGTTGCCGCTCATCGGGATCTCCGCGTACGTCGAAGTGGCCCGCTGGGGGCCCTGGGACCGCCAGGCCACCCTGCTGCCGCAGGCCTACGTGACCGCCGTGCACGCGGCCGGGGGACGGGCGGTCGTGGTGCCGCCGTTCCCCGAGGGCGTCGCGGACGTGGTGGGCGTGCTGGACGGGCTCATCCTGGCCGGCGGCGCCGACCTCGACCCGGCCCTGTACGGCGCCGAGCCCGACCCGCGCACCACCGGGATCCGGCCGGACCGGGACGCCGGTGAGGTCGCGCTGCTGCGGGCCGCGATCGGGGCCGACCTGCCGACGCTCGGCATCTGCCGCGGGATGCAGCTGATGTCGGTCGAGGCCGGGGGCAAGCTCGTGCAGCACCTGGAGTCCGGGGCGCACCGCGGGCCCTCGCTCGGGACGTACCGGGAGCACGCGGTGAGCACGGTGGCCGGGACCCGGCTGGCGGACGTGCTGGGGGAGAGCACCGAGGTGCCGAGCTACCACCACCAGGGCGTGGTCGACTCCGGGACGATGACCGTCAGCGCGTACGCGTTCGACGGCGGGATCGAGGGGGTCGAGGACCCGGCGGCCCGGTTCCGGCTCGGCGTGCTCTGGCACCCGGAGCAGGGCACCGACCCCCGCCTCTTCGACGCCCTCCTCGCCGCCGTCTGAGGTTCCCGCCGCCCCGGCCGCTCGGCCGGCCCCCCGCCCCGACCCTCGGCCGGGCCGCCGGGGCCGGCGGTTCGGCGGGCCGGTCTAGTGGGCCGGCGAGGCGACCAGGGGCCGGGCGGTGACCGGCCGGGTCCGGGCGGCCCAACCGGCGGTGGGCGGGACGGCCAACGCCGCCGCCAGCAGCAGGGCGGCCACGACGAGCCAGCCCGGGCCGCGCCAGTCCACGACCAGGAACGAGAGCAGCAGCGGGCCCACCGCCCGCGCCACCGGGATCCCGGTGCCGTAGACGCCCTGCCAGGCACCCGGCCGGCGCGGGTCGGCCAGCCCGAAGCCGAGCTCCCAGTTGCCGGCCGCGAAGAGCACCTCGCCGACCACCTGCACGGCGGCGCCGGCCAGCACCACGAGCGCGGCCGTGGCCGGTACGGCGGGGACGGCGGCCAGGGCGAAGACCGCGCAGGACGCGGCCAGCAGGGCCCCGCCGGCCCGGACCGAGCGGGCCGCGGCCGGCATCCCGTCGACCCGCCGGCCGGCCCGGAGCTGCAGGGCGATCACGCCGATCGTGTTGACGGCGAACGCGGCCGCCACCACCGGCCCCGGCGCGCTGGTCCGCTGCACCACGAACAGGGGCAGCACCACGCTCAGCATCGGCATGTAGAGGCAGAGGACCGCGCTCAGCCCGGCGACCGCCACGTACGGCCGGTCCCGCCAGGCGCTGCGGCGACCCGGCTCCGGAACCCGGATCCCGGTCGGGCGGACCGGGATCCGCGCGGTCACGACGGCGGCCGCGACGAACCCGGCGGCGTCCAGGACCAGCACGGCGGCATAGGCCGCCGGGGTCGCGACGGCCAGCGCGATCCCGCCGACCAGGGCCCCGGCGCCGATGCCGGCGTTGCCGACCGTCTGCAGCCGGGCCCGGAACCGGGTCCGCTCCGGGCCGGGGACCAGCGTCGCCACCATGGCCTGGCGGACGGCGTGCAGGCCGCTCTGGGCCACCCCGTACGCCACCAGGATCCCGACGAAGGCGGCGAAGTCGCGGGCCCAGAGGACGGCGAGCGTGGCCCCCGCGGTGGCCAGGCAGAGCGCGACCGCGGTCGGCCGCAGCCCCCACCGGTCGGCGACGCGACCCAGCGGCGCGGTCATCCCGAAGCCGGCCGTCCAGGCCAGCGTCAGGGCCAGTCCGATCTGGCCGACGCTCATCCCCAGCAACTGGTGGAACACCACCACGGCGGAGACGTAGTAGCCGCCGTCGCCGATGGAGTTCAGGAGCAGGGCCAGCCGCATCCGGGACCGGGTGACCGCATCGTTGTCTTCCATGGAAGGTAGTTTACCTTCCATGGAAGGTACAATCAAGCATGAACTCCGACCCCGCCACGGCGGCAAGGTGGACCGGCTGGTCGAGCGCGGCCTCGTCGCCCGGGCGGCCGGGCCGGGTGGCGGCCGGGCCGGGTGGTCACGGTGACCGCGGCCGGCCGCCGGCTGACCGACCGGCTCATCGCCGAGCACCTGGACAACGAGGGGAGCTGCTGCGGTCGATCGACCCGGGGCTGGTCCGCCGGTCAAGCGCGCGTCCCAGTATGTGGAACGGGTTTCCCATCGGTGGCGGGGCGGGGTTATCGTCGCGGCGTGCACCACCTGACGACGATCATTATCACGTAGCGCGCCGGCGACAGACAGCCAGCGCGCAGACCTCCCGCATCCGCGGGGGGTCTTCTTCTTTTCCGGGGAGACCTGCAGTGCTCGACGACTCGTTCCACGTGTACGACACCACCCTGCGGGACGGCGCCCAGGGCGAGGGGATGTCCTTCTCGGTGGCCGACAAGCTCGCCGTGGCGCGGCTGCTCGACCAGCTCGGCGTGGGCTTCGTCGAGGGCGGCTGGCCCGGCGCGCTGCCGAAGGACACCGAGTTCTTCGCCCGGGCCCGGACCGAGCTGGAGATGACGCACGCGCAGCTGGTCGCGTTCGGCTCGACCCGCAAGGCCGGGGGCAGCGCGGCCACCGACAAGCAGGTGCTCGCGCTGCGCGACGCGCAGACCCCGGTCGTCTGCCTGGTCGCCAAGTCCGACCTGCGGCACGTGCACCAGGCGCTGCGCACGACGCCGGAGGAGAACCTGGCGATGGTCGCCGACACCGTCGGCTTCCTGGTCGCCGAGGGCCGCCGGGTGTTCCTGGACTGCGAGCACTTCTTCGACGGCTACACCTTCGACCGGGACTACGGGCTGCGGGTGCTGGAGGCCGCGTTCGCCGCGGGGGCGGACGTCGGCGTGCTCTGCGACACCAACGGCGGCATGCTGCCGATGGGGATCGGCCGCATCGTCGCCGAGGTGATCGAGCGCACCGGCTTCCGGGTCGGCATGCACGCCCAGAACGACACGTCCTGCGCGGTGGCCAACTCCCTGGCCGCGGTCGACGCGGGCGCCACGCACGTGCAGGGCACCGCCAACGGCTACGGCGAGCGGCCCGGCAACGCGGACCTGTTCGCCGTCATCGGCGGGCTGGAACTGAAGATGAACCGGCGGGTCCTGCCCGAGGGCTGCCTGCCGGAGATGATGCGCGTCGCGCACGACGTCGCGGGGATCGCCAACAAGGCACCCAACCCGCAGCAGGCGTACGTAGGCGTGTCGGCGTTCGCCCACAAGGCGGGCCTGCACGCCAGCGCGATCAAGGTCAGCCCGGACCTCTACAACCACGTGGACCCGGCGCTGGTGGGTAACGACATGCGCATCCTCGTCACCGAGATGGCCGGGCGGGCATCCGTCGAGCTCAAGGGCAGGGAGCTCGGCGTGGACCTGTCCGCCCGGCCCGACGCGGTCGGCCGCGTCGTCGAGCGGGTCAAGGACCTGGAGGCCGACGGCTGGTCGTTCGAGGCCGCCGACGCCTCGTTCGAGCTGCTGGTCCGGGGCGAGCTCGGCGAGGACGTCACGAGCGCGTTCACGCTGGAGTCGTACCGGGTGATCGTGGAGCGGCGCGAGGACGGCCGGGTGGTCAGCGAGGCCACCGTGAAGCTGCACGCCAAGGGGAAGCGGATCGTCGCCACCGGCGAGGGCAACGGGCCGGTCAACGCGCTGGACCGGGCGCTGCGCAGCGCGCTGGAGCCGTACCACCCGCAGCTGGCCGGGCTGTCCCTGATGGACTACAAGGTCCGCATCCTGGACGGGCGGCACGGCACCGACGCGGTCACCCGGGTGCTGGTCGAGACCGGCGACGGGCAGCACGAGTGGACCACGGTCGGCGTGCACGCCAACGTCATCGAGGCGTCCTGGCTCGCGCTCGCCGACGCGGTCCAGTACGGGCTGTTGGGCGTCGCGGACTGACCGTCGCGGGGACCGCGCTGCGGCGCGGTCCCCGGTACTGTGCCGCGCGTGCGCGAGCCGACCCGTCCGCCCCGATCCCGGGACGGGCTGCCCTCGGGCGGCGCCTCGGTCCCGGGCCTGTCGGCGGCCGGCCCGGGCGACGGGCTGTCCGCGGGCGGCGCCTCGGTCCCGCGGGACGACGGCCCGTCCGGCGGCTCGGCGCCGGGTGGGGGCGCGGGGGCGCGGCATCGGTCGGGGCGGGGCGGGCGGCGGCCGGTCGGGTTGCTGGCCGGCGGGCTGACCGCGGTGGTCGCGCTGGGCGCGGCCGCCCTGGTCGCGACGGTGCGGGACGGCGGCACCGCGGCCCCCGCGCCCGAGTCGCTCAACCGGCCACCCGCAGCCTCCCTCCCCGCTCCGGCCCCGACCCGGGGACCGGCCCGCACCGACCCGGCACCGGCCGCGGCGGGCACGATGCGGGCGGCCCCGCGGACGACCGCAGCACCCTCGACCGCGTCCCGGGCCGCCCACCCGCCTGCGTCGTCCGCCCCCGCGCCGACCACGCGGGCCGCCGCCGGCGCCTCCCGGTCCGGCCGGGCGACCTTCTACACGCTGGCCGGCCTGCCCAACTGCGGGTACGAGGACGCCGCCGCCGCCGGCACGTACGTGGCGATGTCGCCGGTCGACTTCGGCGGCTCGGCCGCCTGCGGCACGGTCCTGGACGTCACCGGCCCGAAGGGCACGGTCCGGGTGACGGTGTCCGACCTCTGCCCGGAGTGCGAGTCCGGCCACCTCGACCTGGCGGCGCCGGCGTTCGCGCGGATCGCCGACCCGGTGAGCGGGATCGTGCCGATCACGTTCACCCGCGTCGTCGACCCGCCGACCGCCGGTCCGGTCCGGATCCGGGTCAAGGAGGGCTCCTCGCAGTACTGGCTGGCGCTGTTGCCGATCGGCACCGGCAACCCGCTGGCCTCGGTCGCGGTCAGGATCGGCGCCGGCTGGCAGCCCCTGCAGCGCAGCGGGTACGGCTACTGGATCGCGCCGGCGGGCGCCGGCCCGGGGCCGTACTCGGTCCGGCTCACCGACGACCGCGGGCACAGCGCGACCGGGACCGTCCCGCTCACCGTCGGCGCCACCGTCTCGACCGGCATCCGCCTCTACTGACCGACGGCCAGCGTCGCGCGCAGGACGCAGTGGTCGCTGCCGTGGAACGTGCAGTCCGTACGGAATGCCGTCGGGACGACTCCCGGCCCGCCGAGGATCCGGTCGATCCGGACCACCGCGACCCCGTGCCGCCGCAGCAGCAGCGGACCCCAGGACGGGTCCGGGCCCCAGCCCGCGTCGTGCGCGTCGGACAGCCCGCGGGCCAGCTCCCGGCCGCCCGGCTCCCGGTCGGTCACGTTGAAGTCGCCCATCAGCACCACCCGGCGCCCGGCCGCGATCTCCCGGTCGGTGAACGCCCGGATGAACGCGATCTCGGCGTCCCGCGGCCCCGCGTCCCAGCGCAGCGGCAGTTCCGGCGCCGGCCAGGCCTCGGCCGGCAGCGGGTGCGCGACGATCGCGGTCAGCTCCCGGCCGCCGCCGAGGTCGAGCCGGGCCCACAGCAGCGCCGACCCGGGCCGGCCGGCCGGGTCCTGCAGCGTCCCGGAGTCCAGCAGCGGGTAGCGCGAGTACAGCGCCCGGCCCACCTCGGGGTGCAGCAGCACGGTCCGGTAGCGCTGCCGCAGGTACGGGTCGCCCTTCAGCGCGGCCGACTGCCGGAACGTCACCTCGACCAGGCCGACGACGTCGCCGTCGAAGCCCCGGACGGTGTCGGCGACCCGGACGGACGGGTTCGTCAGCAGCACGTTCCAGGACACCACCCGGACCGGCGTCCCCGCGGCCGCGACGTGCCGGGGCACGTAGGAGGGCCCGAGGTGCAGCCCGAACGCGAGCACGGCCAGCCCGAGCGCCCCGGCCAGCGCCCGGTCCCGCAGCGAGACCGCGAACGGCAGCAGGAACAGCAGCGGCACGAACAGCCAGGGCGCGAACACCTGGGCCAGCGCCAGCGGCCCGCTGCGCTGCGGGAACACCTGCTGGACCGCGGTCAGCACGACCAGCAGGACCGGGTACGCGACCGGCGCCCAGCGCCGGATGCGCCTCACCCCGCGGTGGTGGTGGCCTGCGACTGCCCGGCGGCCGCGCAACCGCCGTCGAGGCCGCAGACGCAGCCGTCGCAGCCGCGCTCGACCGGCGGGGCCGAGGGCGGCGGGATCCGGCCGGCCGTCCAGACCCGCAGGGTCGAGCCCAGCACCAGCAGCCCGGCGCCGACGAACGGCAGGGCCAGATAGCGGACGGTCGCGTCGCCCCAGGTCGCCCAGGGCAGCAGGCCCGCCAGCAGCAGGGCCGCGGCCAGCACTCCGAGCATCCGCACCGCGCGCCGCCGCGCCTGTCCCGCAGTCACCTGAGCAGTATCCCACCCGGGGTCCGCGGCGTCCGGCGGGTAGCCTCCTCACCCGTGCGTATCGCCCGTTTCGCGACCCCGGCCGGCCAGGTCCACTTCGGCAAGGTGGAGGGGGAGGCCGGCGCGCCGGCCGACGCGCTGACCGTCGCCGCCATCGCCGAGCACCCCTTCGGCCAGATCGAGCTCACCGGGGAGCGCTGGGCGCTGCCGGACGTCCGGCTGCTGGCGCCGCTGCTGCCGAGCAAGGTCGTCGGCATCGGCAAGAACTACGCCGAGCACGTGGCCGAGATGGGCGGCGAGGCCCCGGCCGCACCGCTGATCTTCCTCAAGCCGCCGACGTCGGTGATCGGCCCCGGCGACGCGATCCGGCTGCCGGTCGACTCCGGCGAGGTGCACTTCGAGGGCGAGCTCGCGGTCGTCGTCGGCGCGCTCGGTGCCCGCGAGGTGCCGCGCGAGCGGGCGCTGGACGCGCTGCTCGGCTACACCGTCGCCAACGACGTCACCGCGCGGGACCAGCAGCGCAGCGACGGGCAGTGGACCCGGGCCAAGGGGCACGACTCGTTCTGCCCGCTCGGGCCCTGGATCGAGACCGTGCTGGACCCGGCCGACCTGGCCCTGCGCACCGAGCTGGACGGGCAGCTCAAGCAGGACTCGCGCACGTCGCTGCTGCTGCACGACGTCGCCACGCTCGTCTCGTACGTCTCCCACGTGATGACGCTGCTGCCCGGCGACATGATCCTCACCGGCACCCCGTCCGGGGTCGGCCCGATGACGGCCGGCCAGACCGTCGCGGTGACCATCGAAGGCATCGGCACCCTGAGCAACCCGGTGCGGTCCCGATGACCGTCCGCGTCCGCTTCCCCCCGTCGCCGACCGGCGACCTGCACGTCGGCAACGTCCGCAGCGCGCTGTTCAACTGGGCCTTCGCCCGGCACGCCGGCGGCAGCTTCGTGCTGCGCATCGAGGACACCGACGCCGCCCGCAGCACCGAGGCGTCGTACCGGGGCGTCCTGGACCAGCTGCGCTGGCTCGGGCTGGACTGGGACGAGGGTCCCGAGGTCGGCGGCCCCTACGCGCCGTACCTGCAGTCGCAGCGGATGGACATCTACGCCGACGTCATCGCGCGGCTGCGCGAGGCCGGCTACGCCTACGAGTCGTACTCGAACGACGAGGAGGTCCGGGCCCGCCGGGCCGCGCGCGGCGACAAGACCCAGGGGTACGACAACCACGACCGTTCGCTCACCGCGGCCGAGATCGCCGCGTTCCAGGCCGAGGGGCGTCCGCCGGTGCTCCGGTTCCGGATGCCCGACGAGGCCGTGGTCTTCGAGGACCTGGTCCGCGGCGAGGTCCGGTTCGAGCCCGAGAACGTGCCCGACTTCGTGCTCGCGCGCGCCGACGGCAGCCCGCTCTACCCGCTGACCAACCCCGTCGACGATGCGCTCATGGGCATCACCCACGTGCTGCGCGGCGACGACCTGCTCGCCTCCACGCCGCGGCAGATCCCGCTGCAGGCGGCGCTGCGGGAGCTCGGGCTCGCGTCCGGGCCGATGCCGCGGTACGGGCACCTGCCGATGGTGCTGGGCGAGGGCAAGCAGCGGCTGTCCAAGCGCAAGACGCCGGAGGCGTCGCTGGCGAACGTCCGGGCCGAGGGCTTCCTGCCCGAGGGGATCCTCAACTACCTGGCCCTGCTGGGCTGGTCGATGGGCGGCGACCAGGAGCTGTTCACGCCGGCCGAGATGGTCGAGGCGTTCACCGTCGAGAGGATCTCCCGCAACCCGGCCACGTTCGACGTGAAGAAGCTCACCGCGATCAACGGGATCAAGATCCGCGGGCTTTCTCCGGAAGACTTCGTGAAGCGGCTGCTGCCGTTCCTGGTCCGGCGCGGGGTGTTCACCTCGCCGACGGACGCGCAGCTCGACCTGGTCGCCGCGGCCGCGCCGCTGGTGCAGGAGCGGGCGGCCACGCTGGTGGAGGCGGCCGACCTGCTCGGGTTCTTCTTCGTCCCGGACCACCACTTCGCGGTCGACCCGGCGGCCGCGGCCAAGGTGCTCACCGCTGCCGCCGCCCCGGTCCTGGACGCCGCTGTGACGGCGCTGGGCGAGCTGTCCACCTGGACCCACCCGGAGATCCAGGAGGCGCTGGAAGGAGCGCTCGTGACCGGCCTGGGGCTCAAGCCGCGGGTCGCGTACGGGCCGGTGCGGGTGGCGGTGACCGGGCGGACCGTCTCACCCCCGCTGTTCGAGTCGATCGAGCTGCTCGGACGCGGGTCGACGCTCGATCGGCTGCGCGCCGCACGGGCCGGATTGGGCACCGCTGCGGGCATGGGCTAACATCGTCATCCGGCGCGCCGAGCAGGTGGGCGTTCCTCTTGGGGTATGGGGTAATTGGCAGCCCGGCTGATTCTGGTTCAGCTAGTCTAGGTTCGAGTCCTGGTACCCCAGCGCCGCAGCACGATCGCAGCACCGTACGGCCCCGTCGTCTAGAGGCCCAGGACGCCGCCCTCTCAAGGCGGTAGCGCCGGTTCGAATCCGGTCGGGGCTACACCCGCTGACCTGCCCGTTCGGGCAGGTCAGCTTTTTCATGTCCGTTCCGTGCAAGGGTTCGTGCATGGAACGCTGTTAACGTCCCATCCATGCCACAACGTCGTCGCCGCGCGCGGGGGCACATCCGTCCGCTCCCGTCCGGGAGCTTCCAGGCGATCGTCTACGCCGGCACGGACCCGCTGACTGGCAAGGAGCGCTACGAGCGAAAGACGGCGATGACGTACGCGGCCGCCGAGATCGAGCTCACACGCATGCAGGCCCAGGTCGACGAGGACCGGCATCCGAAGTCGGACCTCACCGTTCGCCAGGCGATCGACCAGTGGCTCGAGGTCGCGGAGTTGGAGGACACCACCCGGGACCGGTACGACGACCTGATCCGGATCTACATCGATCCGACGCTCGGCGCTATGAAGGCGTCGAAGCTCGACGCTCAGATGCTGGAGCGTTGGTACGCCCGCCTGCAGCGCTGCCGCTCCGGCTGTGACGGCCGACGCAAGGCCGGCCACCTCTGCCGGCCGCTGAGCAGCAGCACGGTCCGCAAGATTCACTTCATTCTCAGCGGCGCCCTGGGCCGGGCCGTCCGCTGGGACCAGATCCCGGTGAACAAGGCCGAGCTGGCCGTGTCGCCGTCGCCGGCGGCGACCGAGCCGGATCCGCCGACCGCGGCGGAGGCCGCTCGCCTCCTGGGCGAGGCGTGGGCCGCCGACCCGGATTGGGGTCTGCTCCTGTGGCTGACCATGGTCACCGGTTCGCGCCGCGGCGAGATCAGCGCCCTGCGCTGGCATCACGTCGACCTGGACGGCGCCCTGCTGACCCTGCAGCGCAGCAACGCGCAGCCGAAGTCCGGCCTCAAGGAGAAGACGACCAAGACACGCCAGCAACGCCGGGTCACCATCGACCCGCAGACGATCGCGCTCCTGACCGCCCACCGCCAGGCGTGCGAGCAGCGCTGCGCCGCCCTCGGCGTCGAGCTCGACCGGGCCGCATACCTGTTCTCGCCAGCGCCCGACGGCTCGGCTCCCTGGCCGCCGCGATCCCTCACGCAGAGGTACGGCCGCCTGGCCCGCAAGCTCCAGCTCCGCAGTACCCGCCTGCACTCCCTGCGCCACTACTCGGCCACCGAGCTCATCGCCGCCGGCACCGACGTCCGCACGGTCGCCGGCCGGCTCGGCCACGGCAGCGGGGGAGCGACCACCCTCAAGGTCTACGCCGCCTGGGTCGACGAAGCCGGTCAACGAGCTGCCGAGACGATGGGCGGGATCATGCCGGCGATCGTCGTCCCGGCACCGCGCGCGCCTCGCGGACCCTACGAGGTCATCGCCGCCGAATTGCGGCAGCAGATCCAAGACGGACGGCTCGCCCCGGGAAGCTTCGTCCCCAGCACCAACGAGCTGGCGACCGCCTACAACGTCTCGATCGCCACCTCCCACCGAGCCGTCGCGCTACTCAGCGCCGAGGGTCTGATCGAGGTATCGGGTCTGCTGCAGGGATCTGTGACATCTGAGATCGCTTGGCCGGTGGCCGGGCTGGGAGGATGTTGCTGTGCCGAAGCCGTTCCCGAAGGAGTTCCGCGAGGACGTCGTGCGGGTCGCGCGTGAGCGC
>DASYKU010000030.1 GCA_035995165.1 Mycobacteriales bacterium | reverse complement strand
ACGGCTCGGCGCGGGTCTGGCCGACCTCATCAACCTGGCCCCGGTGACCGCGGTCGAGGTGACCGAGGCCCGGCTGGTGTTCGAGCTCGGGATCATCCCGATGATCGTGGAGCGGGCCACCGAGGACGACATCGAGGACCTGCGGGCGCTGACCCGCGAGCACATCGCCGCCCTGCGGCGGGGCGACTACACGATGGCCAGGTCGGCCGAGTTCCACAACCGGGTCGCGGCCTGCACCCACAACGCGGCCATCGAGATGCTCGTGCACTCCTTCCACGGGCCGCTGCTCATGTCATTGCGGGAGGCCTCGACCGCCGCCCCGCTGATGGGCCAGCGCGGCACGTACGAGCACCGCGACCTCGTCGAGGCGATCGCCGAGCGGGACGCGGCGAAGGCGACCGAGATCATGCACCGGCACCTCAGCCGGACACAGCGCCGCCTCGCCCGGGTGAACGTCCAGGCCTGACCGGACGGTGACCGCAGCAGCCGACGCACCCGCCGCCGCGGGAGGAATGTTCTCCTCGCTGCGGATCCGCAACTTCCGCCTCTACATGACCGGCCTGACCGTCTCGGTCGCCGGCAACTGGATGCAGAACGTCGCGGTCGGCTGGCTGGTCCTGCAGCTCACCCACTCCGGTGCGATCCTCGGCCTGGTCACCGCGGCCCGGTTCGCACCGCTGCTGGTGCTCGGCGCCTGGGGCGGCCTGGTCGCCGACCGGCACGACAAACGCCTGCTGCTGCGGGTGACCGCGGCGGCCCAGCTGCTCGTCGCGGCCGTGCTCGGCGTGCTGTCGATGACCCACGTCATCACGATCTGGTCGCTGACCGCGCTGATCCTCGTCGCCGGCATCGTCGACGTCATCGACACCCCGTGCCGGCAGGCGTTCATGAACAACATCGTCGGCCGGGACCGGATCGGCAACGCGATCGCGCTGAACTCGGTGCTCATCAACGGCGCCCGGGTCATCGGCCCGGGCATCGCCGGCTGGGTCATCGCCACCGCCGGCGTCGGCCCCTGCTTCCTGCTCAACGCGGCCAGCTTCGCCGCGACCTTCCTGGGCCTGCAGCTCATGCGCGCGGACGAGCTCATCCCGACCGCGACCGAGACCGCGACCAAGCGGCAGATCCGGGCCGGTCTGGCCTACGTCAGGAACACCCCGGAGCTGCGGACGCCGCTGCTGCTGGTCGCGGTGGCCGGCGCGTTCGCCTGGGAGTTCCAGGTCTCGATCCCGCTGTTCACCTCGGACACCTTCCACGGCGGGGCGAGTGAGTTCGGCTGGGCGCTGTCGGCGATCTCGGCCGGCTCGATCGCGGGCGGGCTGGTCGCGGCCCGCCGCCGTACGGTGCTGCTGCGGTCGGTCGCGATGTCCGCGCTGTTGTGGGGGATCGCGATCGTCGCAGCCTCGCTGTCGCCGACCCTGCCGGTCGCGTACGTGCTGCTGGCGCTCGTCGGGTCCGGCGCGGTCACGTTCAACGCGGCGTCCAAGACATTCCTGCAGATCGCCGCGAAGGACCAGATGCGCGGACGGGTGATGGCGCTGTGGTCGATCGGCTGGCAGGGCACGACCGTGCTGGGCGCGCCGGTGGTCGGCTTCCTGGGCCAGTTCGGCGGCCGCTACGGCCTGGCCTTCGGCGGCATCACCTGTGCGGCGATCGCGGTGCCGGTGCTGCTGGCCCGCCCGAAGGTGACGACAGCAAGGTCTATCTAGGTTTAAGGTAAGACCGTTTGGCGATGACGCCGGCCCGGACCTGTCGGAGGTGCGCGTGCACGACGACGACGGGCACCCGCATTCCCACGCCGAGGAGATCGACCACCACCGGTGGACGTCCGGCGTGGCCGAGGACGGGCTGGAGCAGCACACGCTGCGCTCGGTCGGCATCGACATCGGCTCGGCCACGTCCCACTTCACCGTCTCCCGGCTGGTGGTGCGCCGGCGCGGGTCGGCGCTCTCGTCCGAGTTCGTGGTCAGCGAGCGGGAGACCGTGTTCCGCAGCCCGGTCTGGCTCACGCCGTACCGGTCCGGCTCCTCCGCCGGCACCGAGATCGACACGGACCGGCTGCGGGCGATGTTCGCAGCCGGCTACCGGGCCGCCGGGATCGCCCCGGCCGACCTCGAGGTCGGCGCCGTCGTCATCACCGGCGAGGCACTGAAGAAGGCCAACGCCGAGCCGATCGCCCGGATGGTGGCCGACTGGTCCGGCCGGTTCGTCTGCATCTCCGCCGGCCACAACCAGGAGGCCGTGCTGGCCGCGCACGGCTCCGGTGCGGTCGCGCTCTCGGCCGCGGCCGGCTCGACCGTCGTCAACGTCGACATCGGCGGTGGCACCACGAAGTTCGGCGTGGTCCGCGACGGCGTGGTCAGCCACGTCGAGGTGATCGGGGTCGGCGCCCGGCTGGTCGCCTACGACCCCGGCAGCCGGGTGGTGACCCGGCTGGAGGACACGGTCCGGCCACTGCTGGACCGGCTCGGTATCGCCCTGGAGGTGGGGGCGACACTGTCCACAGCGGACGGACGCCGGCTCGGCGACCTGATGGCCGCGGAGATCGTCGGCACGCTGATGTCCGATCGACGCTCTCTCACGCTGGCCACCGACGGTGGCGTGATGCCGGACCCGGTGGACATCGCCGACCTGGTCGTGTCCGGCGGCGTCTCGGAGTACCTCGGCGACAGCCCGCCGGCGGAGCTGGGCGACCTCGGCGCCGAGCTGGGCGCGGCGCTGCGCCGGCGGCTGGGTGAGGCCGGGCTGGCCGGGCTGGTCCGCACCGGGCACCAGCGGATCCGGGCCACCGTGGTCGGCGCCAGCCAGTTCACCATGCAGGCCAGCGGTCAGACCGTGTTCGTCTCCGACGAGGCGCTGCTGCCGGTCCGGGGCCTCACCGCGATCCCGGTGGACCTGCGCACCGACCGCTCGACCGGTCCGCTGTGGACCGCGCTGCGCCGGCACGACCTGACCGACTGGCACGACCGGCTCGCCGCCGTGCTCGACCTCGCCACCCCGACCGACCACCGGACCCTGTCCGAGGTGGCCCGCTCGCTGGCCGAGGTCGCGAGTGGACACCCGCTGTTCGTGGTGCTCCGGCACGACATGGCCCGCTCGCTCGGCCGGCTGCTGGTCTCCGAGCTGGGCTGGAGCGGGCCGCTGGTGGTCGTCGACGGCATCACCGTCGACGACCTCGACCACCTGGAGATCGGCCGGCCGATGGGCCGGTCCGGCTCGCTGCCGGTCACCGTCACGTCCCTGGAGTTCCCATCCTGACTCCCGCCCCGACCAGAGAGGACCTCGGATGAGCGCATCCGCCGAGCCGCGTACCCGTTTCGCCTACGACGAGTGGATGGAGGCCCAGGGCGTCCCGGTCTACCGCGGCTACTTCGTGCCGGACATGCGCTCCGTCCCGTTGGGACGGTGGGAGGAGCGGGGCTGCGACGCCGCGTTCGTCCAGCTGGTCGGGCAGGAGGGCGTGAGCGAGGCCCGGATCACCGAGATCCCGCCCGGCGGCACCCTCCCGCCGTACCGGATGGCCGTGGACGAGCTGGTCTACGTCGTCTCCGGCGGCGGCGCCACCACGATCTGGCCGGACGGCGGGAACAAGCACACGTTCGAGTGGACGGACCGGGGCATGTTCCTGGTGCCGCCGAACCGGTGGCGGCAGTTCTCCAACCTGCGCGGCGACCAGCCGGTGCGGCTGATGTCCTATACGTACCTGCCGCTGGCGATGTCGGTGGTGCCGGACCCGGACTTCTTCCTCGGCAATCCCTACGTGCCCAAGACCTCCGGGGTCGAGGACCTGCAGGCGATGTTCTCCAAGGCCAAGCTGATGCCGCCGGGTGAGGGCCTGCGCTGGTTCAACGGCAAGGGCAAGGGCGTCGCCTACTGGTACGGCAACCTCTTCCCGGACATGAGCGCCTGGGACGAGCTGGACGTCAACACGGGCCGCGGCGCCGGCGGCCGGACCGTACGGATCCAGTTCGCCGGATCGGACATGAGCTGCCACATGTCGGTGTTCGACGCCAGGACGTACAAGAAGGCGCACCGGCACGGGCCCGGCCGGGTCATCGTCGTCCCCAACGGGGAGGGCTACTCGGTGATGTGGCCCGAGGGCGGCGAGCGGGTCGTCGTGCCCTGGCAGGAGGCGGCACTGTTCGTACCCCCGGACCGCTGGTTCCACCAGCACTTCAACCTCGGTGCCGGCCCGGCCCGCTACCTCGCGCTGCACCCGCCGATCCAGTTCGCCGGGTACGCCGAGAAGGTCGAGGACCGCGCCCGCGACCAGATCGAGTACTCGGACGAGGAACCCTGGGTCCGGAAGCGGTTCGAGTCCGAGCTGGCCGACCGGGGCCTGTCCACGCTGATGCCCGAGCAGGCGTACGCCGACCCCGGCTACGTCTGGAAGTGAGCCTGCCGGGGCACGTGCGCGGGTACCTGCACGCGACGTTCGAGTCGCTCGGCACCCGCAACTACCGGCTCTACTTCGCCGGCCAGTCCATCTCGGTGATGGGCACCTGGATGCAGAAGGTGAGCCAGGCCTGGCTGGTGCTGGAGCTGACCAACTCCGGCATCGTCCTCGGCCTCACCACGGCGATCCAGCAGCTGCCGAGCCTGCTGCTGACACCGTGGGGCGGGCTGCTGGCCGACCGAGCGGACAAGCGCACGATCCTGCTCTGCACCCAGACGCTGGCGATCCTGCCGGCGATCTGCCTGGGCGTGCTGACCGCCACCCACAACGCCCGGGTCTGGATCGTGCTGGTGCTCGCCTTCGCGCTCGGCTGCATCGAGGCGATGGACAAGCCGACCCGGCACACGTTCGTGGTCGAGATGGTCGGCCGCGACCACCTGACCAACGCGGTCGCGCTGAACAACATCGTGCAGAACGCGGGCAAGGTCGTCGGCCCGGCCGTCGCCGGCATCCTCATCACCACGCTCGGACTGCCCTGGACGTTCTTCCTCAACGCCGGCTCGTTCCTCACGGTCATCGTCGGGCTGCTGCGGATGGACACCAGCAAGCTGTCCCGGCCGATCCCGGCGCCGCCGGAGAAGGGCCAGCTGCGGGAGGGCCTCGGGTACGTCCGGGGCCGGCCTCAGCTGCTCGGCCCGCTGGTGCTGATGGCGATCACCGGCACTCTCGGCTACAACTTCAACGTCGTGATCCCGCTGCTGGGGGCGCAGACCTTCGACGGCGACGCCAGCACGGTCGGCTACATGTACACGGCGATGGGGGTCGGCGCCATCGTCGGCGCGTTCGCGCTCGCCAGCACGCTCAAGGCGACGGCCCGGCGGCTGCTGCTCGGCGGGATGGGCTTCGCGATCGTGCTCACCGCGACCGGCCTGGCCCCGACGCTGGCCATCACGCTGGTGCTGCTGTTCGTGCTCGGCTCGTCCAGCGTCTCGTTCCGGTCGGTGGCGACCTCGCTGCTGCAGCTGAACTCGGCACCGGCCATGCGCGGCCGGGTGATCTCGCTGCTGGTCGTCGCGATCGCCGGCACCACCCCGATCGGCGGTCCGCTGATCGGCTGGATCGGCGAGGAGTGGAGCGCCCGGGTCGCGTTCGTCATCGGCGGGGTGAGCACCGCGATCGCGGTGCTCGGGACTCGTCTCTATCTCGCGCGACGGTCGCCTGTGGACGATCCGGCGGGCTCAGTTGGTGGGGATGAGCCGGCACCACTTCGTGGGGAGCTTGACGAGGACCTGCTCCCCGACCGGGACCGAGACCTCGGGGTTGGAGCGCATCCGCAGGACCGACTCGCCGACCCGCAGCTCGTGCTCCATGACCTCGCCCAGGAAGCCGCGGCCGACGACCTCGGCCTTCCAGACGCCCGGCCCGCTGCCCTCGTCGTCGGTGACGATCTGCAGGTGCTCCGGGCGGATGCCGACCGTGACGTGGTCGCCGACGGCAAAGGCTGACGGCGAGGAGACGATCAGCTCGCCGGCGGCGCCGGACACCCGGTACTCCCCCGGCTCCTCGACCGCCGTGATGACGCCCTCGACGAAGTTCGACGTGCCGATGAAGCCGGCCACGAAGTGCGAGACCGGGTTGGTGTAGATCTCCCGGGGCTTGCCCAGCTGCTCGACCTTGCCGCCGTTCATCACCGCGATGCGGCTGGACATCGACAGCGCCTCTTCCTGGTCGTGCGTGACGTACACGGTCGTGATGCCGGTCTCCCGCTGCAGCCGCTTGAGCTCGAAGCGCATCTGCTCCCGCAGCTTGGCGTCCAGGTTGGACAGTGGCTCGTCCAGCAGCAGCAGCGGCGGCTCCATCGCCAGCGCCCGGGCCAGCGCGAGGCGCTGCTGCTGGCCGCCGGACAGGTCGGTGGCCGGGCGGTCCATCAGGTGCTCGAGCTGGACGACGCCGAGCACCCGCTCGACCCGCTCGCGGATCTGCTTGCGGCTGGGCCGGGTCTTGCGGGACCGGACGGTGAGCGGGAAGGCGACGTTCTTGTAGACGTTCATGTGCGGCCAGATCGCGTACGACTGGAAGACCATGCCGAGGCCGCGCGCATTGACCGGCACGTCGACCTTCTTGGCCGAGTTGTAGAGCACCCGGCCGTTGACGGCGATCCGGCCGGAGGTCGGCCGCTCCAGCCCGGCCACGCTGCGCAGCGTGGTGGTCTTCCCGCAGCCGGACGGGCCGAGCATGGTGAACAGCTCGCCCTCCTCGACCGTCAGGGTCACGCCGTCGATCGCGAGCACGTCCGCGCCGCCGGACTTCACCGGGAAACGCTTGTAGAGGTCCTCGATGGTCAACATGGCGCGGCCTCTCTCGGCGAGCGGGTGAGTTCCAGCAACGAGCGGACGTCCACGGTGGACTCGAGGACCGCGTCCCGCAGCCGGGCGACGCCCTCGGCGTCGAGCCGGCGGGACGCGCAGTCGGCGAACTTCGCGATGATCGGGCCGGCCGTGCGGAGGTCGGGCTTGCCGTCCGCCTCCTCGACCAGCACGGTGCCGTCGGCGAGGCGGATCGTGACCCGCTCCGGCCGTCCCGCCGGCGCGGCCTGCGGGTCGTGGGTCACCCTGGCCATCAGGGCCCGTACGGCCGGGTCGTGCAGCCGGGTGCCGTCGACCTGGTCCAGGCCGAGCGCGCCGTCGACGAGCGCGATCGCCAGCAGGTACGGCAGGCTGTAACCGGTCGCGATCGCCTCCTGCGGGTCCGGCCGGCGCAGCGAGAACTGGTGCAGGTCGGCCTCGACCGCGACGACCTCGGCCGGGTCGACGCCGTGCTTCTCCCGCAGCCGCAGCACGATCTCGGCGGGCACGTGGCTCGGGCTGCAGGCCGGGAAGTTCTTCACCCCGATCTTCTGCGCCAGCTCGTACGGGTCACCCAGGCGTTCCAGCGGCTCCCACTCGGCCTCGCCGGGCAGGCAGATCGCGCCGACCAGGCCGAGCTCGCCCTCGATCGCCTCGGCGTCGGCGGTGAAGCCGCGCTCGGCCAGCAGGGCCGCGGTGACCCCGGCGTAGGCGCCGTTGCCGGCGTGCAGGGCCTTGGTCATCGTGCCGAGGTTGCGGCGCAGGCCGGCCGAGCTGGAGCAGGCGATCGCGATCGCGTGCCGGGTCCGCCCGGTGTCCAGGGCGAGCATCCGGCTCGCGGCGACCGCGGCGGCGACCGGGCCGACGACGCCGACCCGGTACCAGCCGCGGTACGTCGGGCCGAGCTTCTGCTTCCGCTTGGCCTCGATGATCGAGCTGAGCCGGAAGCCGCACTCGCGCCCGAGGACGTACGCGGCCAGCAGTTCGGCCCCTGAGGACCCGCGCAGCTCGCCGATCGCCAGCGCGGCCGGGAGCACGTGCGTGGACAGGTGGCCGTGGTCGTCGTAGTCCAGCCCGTGCGCCAGCGTCCCGTTGGCCTGGGCGGCGATCGGCGCAGCGGCCCGGATCCCGGTGCCGAGCACGTGCGGGCCGTCGTCGCCGCCGACCGCGGCCGCATAGTCCTGCACGATCCGGCCGATCGGGACGTCCAGCGCGGCCAGGCTCACCCCGATCGTGTCGAGCACGACGAGCCTGGCCGCGTCGGTGACCGTGGCCGGCACGTCCTCGAGTCGCGTGTGGACGGCGAAGTCCGCGAACCGCTCGGTGGCGCCCATGTGTTCCCCTCTCACGCGGTCGGCTTCCCGCCGATCTTCTGGAACACCAGCACCAGCGCGGTCAGGCCCACGATCATGCAGACGGCCAGCGCGGACAGCACGGTGTAGCTGCCGTTGGTGTAGAGGTTGTAGATGAGCACGGCCAGCGGGATGTTGCTCTGGCTGGCCAGGATGATGGCCGAGGACATCTCCCGCATCGAGACGATGAAGACGTAGACCCAGGCCGCGAACAGGCCCGGCCGCAGCAGCGGCAGCAGCACCCGCCCGAACGTCTGGTGCCACTTCGCGCCGGAGACGCTGGCCGCCTCCTCCAGCTCCGGGTGGATCTGCACGATGCTCGCCGACGCGGCCCGCATCCCGTACGGCAGGAAGCGGATGACGAAGGCGATGATGAGCACGAAGATCGTGCCGTAGATCTTGATCGGCAGCGAGGCGTACAGCTCGATCATGGCCACGCCGAGGACCAGGCCGGGGATCGCGATCGGCACGAAGGACATGACGTCCAGCAGTTGCCGGCCCCTGATCTTCGTCCGGACCGAGATCCAGGACGCGACCGCGGACAGCAGCACCACGATCGTCGCCGCGCACAGGCCGAGGATCAGGCTGTTGCGGGCCGAGGCGATGGCCACCGAGTTGTGGAACAGCTCACGGTAGTTCTCCAGCGACAGCACGCCGAACGCGGCCTTGCTGGGCGCCTGGTAGAAGGGCAGGAACGACGACCAGATCATCACCAGCGTCGGCAGCGCGAACAGCGCGAGGACGTAGACGAGCGCGAACGCGAGCGCGCCGAACCGCCAGCCCCGCAGGTCGATCACCTTGGGCCGGAAGCCCTTGCCGGTCACCGTGCTGAAGCTGTTGCGGGCCAGCAGTCGCAAGTAGATGATCACGCCGACGGCGCCGATGACGAACAGCAGCGTCGCGTACGTGCCGACGACGCCCATGTCGATCGGGAACGTGTTCAGCGCGAGGTATATCTGGCTCGCCAGCACGTACACGTGGGCGGGCTGCCCGAGCATGGCCGGCACCTCGAAGCCCTCGATGGCGCGGACGAAGCCGAGCAGGAAGGTGGAGGCGATCGCGGGCAGCAGCAGCGGCAGCGTGATGCGGCGGGTCAGCGTGAAGACCCCGGCGCCGCAGGAGGCCGCGGCCTCCTCCAGCGAGGCGTTCATCGACCGCAGCGCCGCGGACATCAGCAGGAACGACAGGGAGCTCAGGTGCAGCCCCTCGACGAACATCATTCCCCACAGGCTGTACACGTTGAACGGCGCGTGCCCGACGTGGAAGATGCCCTGGAACCAGGTGTTGAGCAGGCCGATGCGCGGCGAGGCGAGCAGCACCCAGGCGAACGTGGACAGCGAGCCCGGGATGATCAGCGGTGCCAGGGCGGCCGCGTAGAACAGGCGGCGGCCGGGCATGTTGGTCCGCTCGACCAGCCAGGCCAGGATCGCGCCGACCACGGTGCCGAACACCGCGGCGCCGATCGCGAACTCGGCCGACCGCCCGATCAGCGACCAGGCCGTCTTGTTGGACAGGATCGCCTTATAGTGCGAGACGGTCGCGATGCCGGCCAGGTTGTGGAAACTGTCCCAGATCATCATGCCGACCGGCACCAGGGTCAGGTACGCGATCAGCAGGGCGATCAGCAACGGCAGCCCGAAGGACAGGTCGATGCGCCCGAGCCGGACCCGGAAACCGCTCTTCTGCTCGGGCTCCGTGCCCGGGTCGGGAACGGGGTCCGTCCGCTGCTGCTGGTCTGTCAGAACCATGTCGGCTGGTTTCCTCCGCCTCGGCGACCGGGCCGGCGCCTGCGCGCCACGAGAAGGACGGCGCCGCCGGGGCGTCCCGCGAGCAGGGAACGGGGACGACCCGGCGGCGCCGTCAGTCAGCCACCGCCGACGACCGGACGGCCGGTGGAGGTGTAGTAGAGGTTGTTGTACTTGGTGAAGTTCTTCATGACCTCGTCGCCGGCGATGACTGCGTTGTAGCTGTGGTTCGCCAACTCCTTCTCCCGCGGTTCCACGGTGTTGTTCACCGGGACCCGGTAGGCCTTGACGACCGTGTCCTGGCCGGTCTTGGAGATGAGGTAGTTCGCGTACAGCCGGGCCGCGTACGGGTGCGGGGCCTTGGCCGCCACCGCGCCGGCGCCGTAGTTGCCGTAGAGCGGGTCGGTCTTGACCCAGCTGATCGGCGCGTCCTTGGCCATGCTCTTGGCCACGGTGTGCAGGTTGGAGGAGATCGCGATCGGGCACTCGCCGGAGACGACCGCCTGGACGAGGTTGGTCTGGCCGCTGACCATGCGCAGCTTGTTGGTGGTCAGGTTCTTCCAGTACTGGACGGTCGCGTCCTCGCCCTGCGTCTGAACCATGTCGGCGAAGACGGAGACCTCCGTGGGCTCGGCGCAGACCTTGCCGGCGTACTTCGGGTCGGCGAGGTCGGACAGCGACTTCGGGACGTCCGCCCCGGTGATCAGCTTCGTGTTGTACGTGATCGGCTTGAGCTGCACCCGGTAGCCGACCCAGAAGTCGTTCTTGTACTTCGTGTCCACATTGGACGCCTCCGGCGGCGCGTATTTCGCCAGCAGGCCGGTCTGCGACATCGTGTACATCGTGTTCTGCTCGGTGTCGAGCACGTCGACGTTGTAGACGCCGGAGCGGGCCTCGGTCTGCATCTTCGAGGCCGACTGCTCGCCCTGCTCCTGGAAGTACTTCACCTTGATGCCGGGGTAGGCCTTCTCGAAGCCCGGATACATGTCACCGCCGGTGTCGGCGGCGTAGAGGACGAGGGTGCCCTCCTTCTTGGCCCCGTCGTAGAGCTGCTGGACGGTCATCTTGCTGTAGTCGACGCTGCCGGCACTGGTGCCGCCGCCGCCGGAGCTCGACGAGCCGCAGCCCGCGAGCACGAGCGTGGCCACGGCCGACGCGGCCAGCACGCACGAGGCGCGAGCCGTGGATTTCCGACTAGCCATAGGGTTCCTCCGACGCTGGGGTACTGCCCTGGCTGTGCGGCGACAGCCCGGTGCGGGGACGTGCGTGGAATTCGGTACGGATCAGGCCCAGATGGCCGGCGGCATCCCGCCGAGCCCCGGATGGCCGTCACTGCGGGCGTACGGTCCGGCGTGGACGACCCCGCTGACCTGGTCGTCGACCAGGGCCGCGGACTCGCCCACCTCCGCGTAGACGTCGATGTCCGGTGTGGACAGTGCGAGCCGGGTCAGCGCGCTGTCGACGATGCCGGGAGCGGCGCAGCCACCGAGGTGGACGCCGATCCCGACGGCCGCGCACACGTGCGCGACCCGGATGCACTCCGCGACGCTGCCCATCTTGGTCAGCTTCAGCGAGATCATGTCGGCCGCGCCGGCCTGCGCGACCGCGACGACGTCGGCGACGCTCTCGACCATCTGGTCGGCCATCAGCGGCACCGGGATCGCCTTGCGGACCAGGGCCATCCCCTCGACGTCCTGGTACGGCAGCGGTTGCTCGATGCAGTGCACCCCGAGCTCGCCGAGGGCCCGGCCGAACTCGACGCCGCTGTCCCGGTCGTAGGCACCGTTGCCGTCGACCATGATCGTGACATCGTCGCCGAACGCGGCCCGGACCCGGCGGACCCGGTCCACGTCGCGCTCGACACCCTCGCCGACCTTGAGCTTGAATGCCCGGACGCCGGCCTCGTGCAGGGGCCGGACCGCTGCCACGATCTCCTGCGGGGCCTTGATGCCGACCATCCGGACCAGGTTCACCCGGTCCCGGACCGGCCCGCCCCAGAGCACCTCGGCCGGCAGCCCGGCGAGCCTGCCGATCAGGTCGTGCAGCGCGAGATCGACGGCGATCGAGGTCCGGGAGTGGATCGAGGCGGGCAGCGCGGCCAGGACGCCGCGGGCGTCCTGGACGGAACGGCCCGCCAGCGCCGGCAGCACGATCCCGGTCAGCTGCGCGACGATGTCGTCGGCGGTCAGCCGCCGGGGGTGCGACGCGGTGGCGCCGACCCCGGTCATGCCGCCGGCCTCGATGGCGACGTAGACGGCGCCGACCTCGTCGGCCTTGTAGGACGAGGTCCGCCACTGCGGGTCGACACGCTTGAGCGTCCTGCTGCGGACCCTGATCGCATCGATCTTCATGGGGGCTCCTCGGCGGGGTGACGGCGCCCGTGGTCTGGTGGTCGAAATGTATGACCATTATCACGGAGCCGTCAAGAAATGTTTCGGACTCGTCATAGGGAAACTGATGGCTCGCGCCAGCGTTGGCGCGGCACGCGCCTCCGTACCGGTTCAGTGCCTGGCGGCGACCAGCGTCTCGGCCGACCGGACCGCGAGCAGCGCCGGGTCCAGCACCGGCACGCCGACCCGTCCGGACACCTCGGCGGCGGACACCCGGACCGGGATGAACGCCAGTCCGGACGGGCAGATCACGTCCGCCCCCCGCTCGACCAGCCGCTGCGCCGCGGCGACGAGCGCGTCGGTCATCGCGGCCGGGTCCTGGCCTTCGTACTTGCCGATCGCCCGGTTGATCGGCTCCAGCCCGACCACCCGGTCGGCCAGCCCGAGCCCGCGGACCTGCTCGGCGTGGTGTGCGATCGAGTCGGTGCCGGGCACGGTCATCCCGATCCGCCGGCCCAGGATCGCGCCGGCCCGCAGCGTCGCCTCCCCCGGCCCGATCACCGGGATGGACACCCGGGCCCGGGCGTCCTCCAGCCCGGGGTCGGAGCAGCAGTGCATGATGACCGCGTCGTAGCCCTCCCGCTCGGCCTCGGCGACGCGGTCGGGGTAGAGCACGCTGTGCTTGGTCGCGGCCTGCGCGGTGCCGAACTCGTACGCCTCCTGCTTGTCGGGCAGGTAGCCGATCTCGAGCTTGGTGCTCGGCGCGCAGTACGGCAGCCAGGTCTCGTAGCGGGCCTGGTCGGCGCCGCCGGCGTACCGGGCGCGGGACCCGTTCATGATGAGCAGCAGCCTCACGACCGGCCCTCCAGGGTGTGGGTGAGCAGCCCGACGAGGCCGCGCACGTCCGGCAGCCGGTCCAGCGACCGGACCGCCTCGACCACCGCGGTCGCCCCGCTCGCGCCGAGTACCGGCTCGGCCAGCGAACGGAACTTGTCCTCCAGGTCCGCGTCGCTGACGGGATTCCTGGGGTGACCGGGGAAGTAGATCGTGGTGTCCTCGAGCTCCTGGCCGGAGCGCAGTCTGATGTGGACCCGGGCCGGGTTGGCCCCGGGCCAGTACGCGGACAGCTCCGGTTCCGGCGCGATCCGGGTCCGGTCGACGACCGCGAGGATCCGCGGGTCGGCCAGCCGGTCCGGGCCGAACTGGTCCGCCTGCAGCCGGCCGTCGACGAGCGCCGCGGCCAGGCAGTAGAGCACGCTGTGGTTGGCGGTGTCGCGATTGCCGGGACGCCGGCGGGCCTCGACGTCGCCGGACTGGTTGCGCCAGTCCCGCTCGGCCAGGCTCAGCGTGATCGCCTCGATCTCCTCCGGGCCACCGATCCGCGGCCGCAGCCGCAACGCCGAGCCGGCCGCGGACTGCGCGCACTTCACCGCGTTGTACTGCTTGGTGTAGGCGTCCAGCACCCGGAACCGCTCGACCGGGGCCAGCAGCACGTCCTCGTCGTACGTGCGGGCCACGCCGGCCAGGAAGCCGTCGTCGCCCTCGTACGCGCTGAGCTTCCCGCGCATGCCGGCCTCGGCCAGCAGCGTCGCGGTCACCGCGGACTGGGCCACCATGCCGTCCACACAGGACTTGCTCGGTGCCATCTGCCCGCGCCCGCTGGCGTCCAGGGTCGGGCTGTGCACGGTGGAGATCGCCAGCGCGTGCGCCAGTTGCTCGCTGTCGAGGTCGAGCAGCCCGGACAGGGCTGCGGGCACGGCCATCCCGAGGTTGCTGCTGCCGCTCCAGCCGTGCGCGGTGATGTCCGGGTCGCCGCTGGCGATCTGCAGCCGGATGTCGACCTCGTAGCCCAGCACGATCGCCCGGGCCAGGTCGGCGCCGGACCGGTGCCGGGCCTCGGCCACCGCCAGCGCGGGCGGGATCACCAGCGAGGGGTGGCACGGGTACGGGCCCGGATGCCCGTCCATGTAGTCCAGGTAACGCAGCGCGGTGCAGTTGGCCAGCGCGGCGTCGGCGGCGGTCGCCCGCCGCTGGTCGCCGGCGAGCGTCGCCGCCCCACTCGAACTGCCGACCGCGGCGTAGACGGAGCGGACGGTCGGCGCACCCGATCCGCCGAGCATGTTCGCCAGCCCGTCCAGCAGCCGGCGCCGGGCCTCGTGGACGACCTCGTCGGGCAGGTCGCCGGGCTTGACCGCGGAGACGACCTCGGCCAGGCGTTCCAGGACTGTCGGCACGTCGCCTCCTCCAGCTCAGCCGACGTGATCGGGGAAGTCGCGCAGCAGCCGGCCGAAGCCGTCCTGCGGCGTGGTGGTGCCGAAGTGGTGGAGGATCTCCCAGACCACCGCGGGCGTGCTCGCGATGACCGGGACCTTGAGGTCCTCCTCCAGCTCCTCGATGACGTCCATCGCCCGCAGCCGGCCGCCGGCCATGTAGAGCGCCTCGGCCCCGGGCGAGGCCCGGAACGCCTCCCGCCCGACCCGGTAGGCGGTCTCGCCCGGCAGCCGGTGGATGCGGGTCAGCTCCTCGGTCAGCCCGTACGAACCGACGACGGTGAAGCCGGCCGCCTCCAGGAACGCGATGAGCTTCTCGTTGCGGGCCTGGTACGGGCTGGCCAGCGCGATCTTGCTGATTCCCAGCGCCCGCATCGCCCGCATGGCCGAGGTCGTCGTGGTCGTGCCGGGCCGGCCGGTGGCCTCGGTGATCCGGTCGATCAGCGCGAGGTCGGAACCGGGGCCGCCGTGGGTGACCATCGGCGAGCTGTTGATCGCGAAGTACTCGGCCCCGTTCTTCGCCAGCAGCTCGGCGCTCTCGATGAGGCGGCCGAGCGCGGCGTCGGTCTCGGCCGCGGACTGGTCCTTCTTGCCCAGCGTGGTGAACAGGAAGCCGTAGCCGTCCGGCACGAGCCGGTAGAGGTCCAGCGGCGTCGAGTGCAACATTCCGTACGAGTGGATCCAGCCGACGAGCGCGCGCCAGCCGAACTCCGCACCGGTGCGCATCGTCATCGTCGTCTCCCGCGTCCCTCGGTGCCGGTGCGGCTGACTGTATGAAGGACTGACCAATAGGTCAATGTCCGCAGTGTTACCCCGGGATTGCGCTGCGGGGCGCGGGGCCGCCGGTGACCGGGAGTGGGTCAGGTGTGGACTTACCGTCTATCCTTGCCGCCAACACAGGGGAACCCGCCCGGCCTGAGCGGGTCGCAACGTGAGGTGGTGGCCCGGTGCCCGTACGGGAGTCGACCGGGGATGCGCGCGACGGCATGTTCACCGCCGTCTCGCCCAACCGCATGTCCGAGGCGATCGTCGACCAGATCAAGTCGCTGATCAGGTCGAACCGGCTCAAGCCCGGGGACAGGCTGCCCTCGGAGCGGGAGCTCTGTGAGCGGCTCGGCGTCAGCCGGGTCACCGTCCGGGAGGCGCTGCGGATCCTCGAGGCCGGTGGCCTGGTCGAGATCCGGGTCGGCGCCCGCGGCGGCGCGTTCGTCACGACGCCGTCCTCGGAACGGCTCGGCGCGGGTCTGGCCGACCTCATCAACCTGGCCCCGGTGACCGCGGTCGAGGTGACCGAGGCCCGGCTGGTGTTCGAGCTCGGGATCATCCCGATG
>DASYKU010000029.1 GCA_035995165.1 Mycobacteriales bacterium | reverse complement strand
CCCGGTTCGCCGCCGAGCAGACCGCGGCCGACGGCCAGCGGGCCGGTGCTGACCGGGCGGGGGCCGTAGGAGACGGCGTTCTGCCGGGTGCCGTCGACGTACAGGATCAGCTGGCCGTCGGACAGGTCGCGGACGCCGGTCAGCAGCGTCCACTGCCCGGCCGACGGGGACCGGATCGAGCGGGCGAAGCCGCTGGTCCCGGGGTTGGACCCGGTCAGCACCCAGTGCTTGTCCGCGTACTGGAGGGAGAACGCGCTGTCGGTGGCCGCGTCCTGGCTGACCGCGGTCGCGGTGCCGGCCGGCAGCTTGTCCAGCCGGACCCAGGCCGAGACGGTGAAGCTGCGGGTGGTGTCGAGCACCGGGTCGTTGGTCACCCCGTACGTGCGGATCCCGTCGAAGTGGGCCGCCGTCCCGCCGCTCCCGTCGTCGATCCAGTCCGGCGGGCCCTGCAGCGTGATCGGGCTGCCGCCGGCGGTGTCGGCGACGTTGCGGCCCAGGCCCTCGTCGAAGTCCCACTCGCTCTTCGGCGTCGGCGGCAGCGGCGCGCTCGGCCGCTGCGGGATGCCGCCGCCCACGCTCGAGCCGGGCGGGCTCGCGGTCCCGCCGCCCCCGGACCCCGACCGGTTCAGCAACGTGGTGAACAGCAGCACGACAAGGAGCACCGCCAGCGCCACCCAGGCGTAGCTCCGCGCCGTCGACGTCGGCCGGACCCTCACGGGGTGGCCCGCAGCGGATACGGTGGCCGGGTGATCGACGACGGACTCCGCTTCCCGCCCGGTTTCGTGTTCGGTACGGCTACCGCCTCGTACCAGATCGAGGGCGCGGTGACCGAGGACGGACGCGGAGTCTCGGTCTGGGACACGTTCAGCCACACGCCCGGCACCATATCGGGCGGCGACACCGGGGACGTGGCCTGCGACTCCTACCACCGGTACGGCGAGGACATCGCGCTGATGACCGGCCTCGGGGTGCAGGCCTACCGCTTCTCCGTGGCCTGGCCGCGGATCGTGCCGACCGGCTCCGGGCCGGTGAACCAGGCCGGGCTGGACTACTACAAGCGGCTGGCCGACGGGCTGCGGGAGGCCGGGATCGAGCCGGCCGCGACGCTGTTCCACTGGGACCTGCCGCAGCCGCTGCAGGACGTCGGCGGCTGGCTCAACCGGGACACCGCGGCCCGGTTCGCCGACTACGCCAGCGTGCTGGCCGAGGCCCTCGGCGACCGGGTCGGCCGCTGGATCACCCTCAACGAGCCGGTCGTGGTGACCTGGAACGGGCACATCGAGGGCAGCCACGCGCCCGGCCTCCAGCTCGGCGCGGCCGCGTTCCCGGTCGCCCATCACCAGCTGCTCGGGCACGGGCTGGCGGTCGCGGCGCTGCGGGCGGCGACGCCGTCGGTCCCGGTCGGGATCACCAACAACTACGGGCCCTGCCATCCGGCCACCGACGAGCCGGCCGACGTGGCCGCCGCCGCCTTCCGGAACGCGCTGCACAACCACCTCTACACCGACCCGATCCTGCTGGGCCGCTACCCGGAGCTGCTGCAGGAGCTGACCGGCGACACCGTGCAGGCCGGCGACCTGGAGACGATCAGCGCGCCGATCGATTTCCTCGGCGTGAACTACTACTTTCCCGAGCTGGTCCGGGCCGAGGCCTCGGCCGTCTTCGGGATGACCGACGTGCCCTGGCCGGACCCGGCCCGCACCGCCTTCGGCTGGCCCGTGGTCCCGGCCGGGCTGACCGAGACCCTGACCGCCCTGCGGGACCGGTATGAGAACCTCCCGCCGCTCTACGTCACCGAGAACGGGGCCGCGTACGACGACGAGGTCGGTCCGGACGGCGCGATCCACGACAAGGACCGGGTGTCCTATCTGGACGGTCACCTGCGCGCGGTCAAGGACGCGATCGACGCCGGGGTGGACGTGCGCGGCTACTACTGCTGGTCGCTGCTGGACAACTTCGAGTGGGCCCAGGGCTTCTCCAAGCGCTTCGGCCTGGTGCGGGTCGACTTCGACACCCTGACCCGCACCCCGAAGGACTCGTACGGGTGGTATCGCGACCTCATCGCTGCGCAGTAGGCATGCTTCCGGGGGCGGTCGGCGCGGTCCCGGCGACGCGCGTACGGAAGGCCTTCATCGGCACCCTCGCGCTGGCCAATCTGGCCGTCTGGATGGGGTTCTTCACCCCGATCCAGTTGCTGCTGCCCCAGCAGCTGGAGGACATCACCGGCGACGACGGCAAGGTCGCGGCGCTCGGCTGGGTCAGCGGCGCCGGGGCGCTGGTCGCGGTGCTGGCGACCCCGCTGGCCGGCGCGCTCTCGGACCGGACCACCTCCCGGTTCGGGCGGCGGCTGCCCTGGCTGGTGGGGGGCACGGTGTTCGGCGCGCTCGGCCTGATCGTCCTCTCGCGACAGTCCACTGTGGCCGGTGTGCTGATCGGCTGGTGCGTGGCCCAGGCGTTCCTCAACTCCGCGTACGCCGGGCTGACCGCGGAGGTGCCCGACCACGTCCCGGTTGCCCAGCGCGGCACGGTCTCGGGCTGGTTCGGACTCCCGCAGGCGGTCGGCGTGGTGGTCGGGGTGGCGCTGGTGACCTCGTTCACGACCACCGCGAAGGCCGGCTACCTGCTGATCGCGGTGGTGATCGCGGTGCTGGTGCTGCCGTTCGCGTTCGTCACCCGGGACGCGCCACTGGTGACGACGCCACCGCGGCCGACGCTGAAGGACTGGTGGATCGACCCGCGGACGTACCCGGACTTCGGCTGGGCCTGGCTGACCCGCTTCCTCATCTCGCTCGGCAACGCGCTGGGCACCCTCTACCTGCTCTACTTCCTGCGCGACAAGGTGCACTACGAGCAGCTGTTCCCGGGGAAGTCGGCCGAGGACGGGGTGCTGATCCTCATCCTCATCTACGCGGCCGGCGCCGTCGCGACCGCGGTCGGCGGCGGCATCTGGTCCGACCGGACCGGCCGGCGCAAGCCGCTGGTGATCGTCTCCAGCCTGGTGATGGCCGTCGGCGCCCTGTTGCTCGCGATCTGGCCGACCTGGACGGCCTCGATCGTGGCCGCGGCGCTGCTGGGCATCGGCTACGGCGTCTACATGGCCGTGGACACGGCGCTGGTCACCGAGGTGCTGCCGGCCGCGACCGACCGCGGCAAGGACCTCGGCATCGTCAACATCGCGAACGCGGCGCCGCAGGTGCTGGCACCCGCGCTGGCCGCCCCGATCGTCGCCGGCCTCGGCGGCTACCCGGTGCTCTACATCCTCACGGCGCTGGTCACCCTGGCCGGCGCGGTGCTGGTGCTGCCGATCCGCTCCGTACGCTGAGCTCAGCCCTCGGTGAGTTCGACCGGGACGGCGATGACGTCGACCATGGCGCCGTTGCGCAGGACGGTGACCGGGAGGCCGACCCCGATCGCCTCGGCGAACAGCATCCGCTGGATCCCCTGCGCGTCGCTGACCTGCTCCCGCCCGACCGAGAGCACCAGGTCGCCGGGGTGCAGCCCGGCCCGGGCGGCCGGGCTGGCCGCGACGACCTCGATCACCCGCAGGCAGGTCCGCTGCCCGACCCGCGCGGCCACCGGCTCCGGCAGCGGCGCCGGCACGCTGACGAGCCCCAGGTACGCCCGCCGCACCCGGCCCTCGGCCAGCAGCGCGCCGATGATCCGCCGGGTCGTCGAGTTCACCGGCACCGCCAGCCCGAGCCCGATGCCGGCGACCGCGGTGTTGATGCCGACCACCCGGCCGGCGGCGTCCGCGAGCGCACCGCCGGAGTTGCCGGGGTTCAGCGCCGCGTCAGTCTGGATCACGTCCTCGATCACCCGGCCGGCCCGCCCGCTGCGGGTCGGCAGCGACCGGCCGAGCCCGCTGACCACGCCGGCGGTGACCGTGCCGCCGAGGCCGAGCGGGTTGCCGACCGCGACCACGAGCTGGCCGACGACGAGGGTGTCGGCGTCGCCGAGGCGGGCCGCCGCCGGCGTGTCGCCGCGGGCCCGGACCACGGCCAGGTCGGACAGCGGGTCGGCCCCGATCACGTCGAACGCCGACTCCGCGCCGTCCGCGAACGCCGCCGTCCCGCCGGTCGCGCGGCCGACGACGTGCGCGTTGGTGAGCAGGAAACCGTCGTCGGTGAACACCACCCCCGAGCCCGCGCCGCGCCCGAGCCGCAGGCTGGCCACGTGCGGGGTGACCTCCGCCGCGACCGTGCTGACGACCCGGGAGTACGCGTCCAGAGCTTCCCGCTCGACCTCCATACCCCACCGACCCTCCCGTCGCTGCGGCGGGCGCCCATGGCGGCGTCCTCCCGCCGCGCCGCGCACCGACGTCGTCGGCGCGTCGCTGCGGTCTGGACGCCGCCGCGTCCCCTTCGCGACCTCGCTTACACCGTTGCAGGTGTAACCATGGTGCGCGCGGTCGCGCCCGGACGCCCTCCGCCGAGAGCGAACGCCTCAGCGGCGCTTCCTGGCCGTCCCGAGCATGCCGCGGGTGATCTCCCGGCCGAGCGCCGAGGCGGCCGACCGCATGAACGACTTCGCCGCGGACGAGCCGAGCACGCTCGTCACCATGCCGCCGATGCCGCTCTGCTGCTCCTGCTCCCGTCGCGGCGCCCGCTGAGCCGGCGGCGGCCCGGGCTTCGGCGGGGCCGGCTTGGGTGCGGGCGGGGCCAGCTTCGCAGCCAGCCGCTCGTACGCGGAGTCCCGGTCGATCGCCTGCCCGTACTCGGCCTGTAGCGCGGAGGCCGCCACCGCCGAGGTGATCGCGGCCGCGTCGGCCGGCGCCATCCGGGACCGCGGCGCCCGCAGCATCGTCCAGGCCACCGGCGTCGGCGCGCCCCGCTCGGACATCACCGTGACGATCGCCTCGCCGGTACCGAGCCCGGTCAGCGCCTCCTCCAGCGCGTAGTCGCCGGTCTTCGGATACGTCCGCACGGTCTTGCGCAGCGCGTCCGCATCGTCCGGGGTGAACGCGCGCAGCGCGTGCTGCACCCGGTTCGCCAGCTGGGCCAACACGTCGTCGGGTACGTCGGTCGGCTGCTGGGTGACGAAGAAGACGCCGACGCCCTTGGACCGGATCAGCCGGACCGTACGGGTGACCGCGTCGAGGAAGGCCTTGGAGGCGCCGGCGAACAGCAGGTGGGCCTCGTCGAAGAAGAACACCAGCTTCGGCTTGTCCGGGTCGCCGACCTCGGGCAGGTCCTCGAACAGGTCGCCGAGCAGCCAGAGCAGGAACGTCGAGAACAGCGCCGGCCGGTCCTGGACCTGGGACAGCTCGACCGCGGAGACGATCCCGCGCCCGTCCGGGGCGGTCCGCAGCAGGTCCCTGGTGTCGAACTCGGGCTCGCCGAAGAACGCGTCGGCCGAGTCGGCCAGCCCGATCAGCTCGCGCAGGATCACCCCGGCGGTCGCCTTGGACAGGCCGCCGAGCGCCTGCAGGTCGGCCTTGCCCTCGTCGGAGACCAGGAACTGGATGACCGAGCGCAGGTCCTTGAGGTCCAGCAGCGGGAGGCCGGCCTTGTCCGCGTAGTGGAAGACCAGCCCCAGGCTGGACTCCTGGGTCTCGTTCAGACCGAGCACCTTGGACAGCAGGATCGGCCCGAAGCTGGTCACCGTGGCCCGCAGCGGGACGCCGGTGCCGATGCCGCCGATCGCCAGGAACTCGACCGGGAACGCGGCCGGCTGCCAGTCGTCGCCGGTGTCCACGGCCCGCGTGGTGATCCGGTCGCCGGTCTCCCCCGCCGCCGCCAGGCCGGACAGGTCACCCTTGATGTCGGCCACGAAGACCGGCACGCCGGCGGCGGAGAGCTGCTCGGTGATCAGCTGCAGCGTCTTGGTCTTGCCGGTGCCGGTGGCGCCGGCGACCAGACCGTGCCGGTTGAGCATGCCGATCGGCACGCGCACCCGGGCGGTCGGGTGCGGGGCGCCCTCGGCGACGACGGCGCCGAGTTCGACCGCGGGGCCGTCGAACGCGTACCCGGCCGCGATCCGCGCGGCGACGTCGTCGCCCGGCGCTGCTGCCGCTGCCGGTGCCGGTGCCGCCGCCTCCGTCGTACCACCCGGCTCGCCCATCGATACCCCTCCTCAGCGACGTCCTGGGCCGGAGCGTAGTGCGACCGGCACGCCACCGCCGGGTACCGGCACCGGCGTGGATAGGGTCGGGATGTGGCGGACAAGGGCTTGGACCGGCTGGTGTGGGTGGACTGCGAGATGACCGGCCTCGATCTGCGCCGGGATGCGCTGATCGAGATCGCGGCCCTGGTGACCGACTCGGAGCTACGTGTGCTCGACGAGGGCATCGACCTCGTGATCACCGCACCGGATGAGCTGCTGACCGGGATGCAACCGGTCGTGCAGGAGATGCACGCCCATTCGGGCCTGACCGAGGCGGTCCGCGCGTCCTCGGTGACGGTCGCCGCGGCCGAGCAGCTCGTGCTGGAGCACCTGCGCAAGCACGTCCCGGATGCCCGGACGGTGCCGCTCTGCGGCAACTCGATCGCGACGGACCGGGCGTTCCTGGCCCGGGACATGCCGGAGCTGGACGGGTTCCTGCACTACCGGATGGTCGACGTGTCCTCGATCAAGGAGCTGTGCCGGCGCTGGTACCCCCGCGTCTACTTCTCCCAGCCGCAGAAGGGTCTGGCCCATCGCGCGCTCGCGGACATCAAGGAGAGCATCCGCGAGTTGCGCTACTACCGGCAAACCGTGTTCGTGCCGCTTCCGGGCCCGAACGGCGAGCAGGCCCACAAGGCGGCCGCGGAGGTGCTGAGCGCCGACCTCCAGTGAGCCGCTACGATGGAGCGGCTCGTTCAATGGTGGGTGTAGCTCAGCTGGTAGAGCACCGGGTTGTGATCCCGGGTGTCGCGGGTTCGAGTCCCGTCACTCACCCCATTGGCTCCACGGGATCGTCCAGTCCGGCACGTCGGTGTCCCGACTGGTCAGCGGCACCGGCGTCCCGGTGATCTGCACGACGTCACCCGGCTGCGAGATCCCGAAGAACCAGGCCGCACTGGCCGGCGACAGGTTCACGCACCCGTGCGAGACGTTCGAGCTGCCCTGCTGGGCGACCGACCACGGCGCGGCGTGCACGAACTCGCCGCTGTTGGAGATCCGGGTCGCGAACTGGACCGGCGTCTTGTAGCCACCTGCGTCCAGCGCCAGCCCGAACGTCGAGGAGTCCATCGTCATGGCCCGCTTCTTGTCGGTCACGATGTGCACACCGGTGTGGGTGTAGCGCCCGGTGACCTCCTTGCCCAGGCTGGCCGGGAAGTTCTTGGTCAGCTTGCCGTTGACGTACACCTTCATGCGGTGGGTCTTGGCGTCGGCCACGCTGACGTGCGAGGCGCCGATCGTGAACTCGATGTGCCGGTCCGCGTTCTCGCTGCCGTACGTCCCCGCGCCGAGGGAGACCCCGCGCAGGTCGGTGTCGAGCGCGACCTTGGTACCGGACTTCCAGTACGTCTTGGGGCGCCAGTGCACCTCGGTGTTGGAGAACCAGTGCCAGCCGCCGACGGTCGGGACCGAGGTGGTCACCTTCATCCGGGCCAGAGCGGTTTTGCGGTCGGTCACCGGGTTGTCGAAGTAGACCCGGATCGGCATGCCGACGCCGACGGTCGTGTCCCGCAGCGGGCTGACCGCCGGGAAGACGGTCTTCGTGGCCTTCGCCGTGGTGAACGCACTGGTCTTGGTCGTGGTCTGCCCGGTCGCGTTCGTCGCCTCGGCGGTCACCGTGTAGCGGGCGCCGAAGCCGAGCTTGGCCGCGGACGTCCAGGTCGTCTTGGCCGCGTCCAGGGTGCCCTTCACGGCGCCGCCGGTGCCGCTGACGGTGACCGTGGTCAGTGTCCCGCCCTGCGCGGTGACCTTGACCGGATCGCCGGGCGCGACGGCGGCGGCGTCGGCAGCCGGCAGGACGGAGACGGTGGCCGGCTCGGCCTGGGCCTGGCTGCTCCCGTTCTGGCTGGTGCTGCCACCCTGCGACGGCGCCGCCCCGCTGCCGGAGCTCCCGGAGCCGGACGACGTGCACCCGGCCACCGCGGCCAGCACGACGGCGAGCCCCACACCCCACCGCGCCGCACCGGACCCGCGCGTCTTTGCCTGTGCACCCACGCCTGCGCCTCCCTGCTGAACTGCCTGACGTATGCCCATGCTGCCACTCGGCTCTGACAGAACCACGCGACACGACCACCCGTCGCACCCCGAAGGAGTGACCTGGTAACCTTCCACCCCAATGCGCCGCTAGCTCAATTGGCAGAGCAGCGGACTCTTAATCCGCGGGTTCGGGGTTCGAGTCCCTGGCGGCGCACCCGTAGCAGGCCTCTGACCTGCACACATGCGATCGACAA
>DASYKU010000028.1 GCA_035995165.1 Mycobacteriales bacterium | reverse complement strand
AGGAGTCTGGGCCGTGTCTCAGTCCCAGTGTGGCCGGTCACCCTCTCAGGCCGGCTACCCGTCGTCGCCTTGGTAGGCCGTCACCCCACCAACAAGCTGATAGGCCGCGGGCCCATCCTCAGCCGAAAAACTTTCCACCTCGTTGGATGCCCGTAGAGGTCGTATCCGGTATTAGCCCCGGTTTCCCGGAGTTATCCCAGAGCTGAGGGCAGGTTGCCCACGTGTTACTCACCCGTTCGCCGCTAGGACACCTACCCGAAGGTAGGGCCTCGCTCGACTTGCATGTGTTAAGCACGCCGCCAGCGTTCGTCCTGAGCCAGGATCAAACTCTCCGTGAATGCTTTGTATGGCTTACCGGACCGTCCACGACGGGCCGGAGTGCCTACGGAGTGATCGCTGGTCTCGACAAGCTGTGTGCTCGTCGTGTACCAAAGGAATCCACAGCAGGATTCGGAGCCAGTCGGTGACTGGACCCAGCCCCTGCCACGGGGTAAAACTTGGCACTGACTTTCGGCACGCTGTTGAGTTCTCAAGGAGCGGATGCGCACCGGTCTAGACCTTTCAGTCTGTCTCGGGGCAACTCGCTGAACGTTACTTGGTCGGTTTCGCGCTGTCAAACCGGAGTTCGAGTCCCGCACCGCCCGTCCATCCTTCTTTGCCACGGTGTGACCCGCGGTTCCGAGTGATGGAGCCCGTCCCGTCCGGCGAAGTTCTCCGGCGTTCGGGGCGTGGAACACGTTAGGAGGGCGGTGGCTGCGGAGTCAAATCCGCTTCCGTCGCTCTCCCGGACCGTGGTCCGGCGACACCGTTGACTCACGCCGACAGTGTCGATCGAGCACGCCGGCGAACCGGCGCTGGAGCATCGAACCCCGACCGGACCGCGGTCGATGACCGCGATCCCAGCTGGCACTGATCCTGAGCGGACACGCGCCGACCGGCTGGCCGTCACGTACGTACCGCAGATGTGCCGAACCCACGCCGACCTTCGTCAGCGGGTCCGGAGGTCTGATGCTCGTCACCGCAGCGGATGGTCCGCTCCGGAGACCAACATCAGACCCGAGGCCCCTCCCCGAACTTCACGACGGCCGGATGTTCCCTACGACGGGCTCCGGACTGCCGATCCTTCGGACCGAGGCGCTTGTTCCTGTCACAACCTTACATGCTTGCTCCGGCTGGTCCGTGGCGGGCGTTCCCGTCGTTGGGCCCCACTCTGGTTCAACCGACCGGGTGTCCGGCAGGCAGCAACGTTACACGGCGTTGCCGCCGGCGCTCGATCCGACCCGCTGTGGGCCCAATCGGGTGACGGCGGCGACGCGTCCGCGTCAGCCGGACAGCCGGACGAGGTTCCGCTTGCCCGCGGCCAGGACGTGCCCGGCCAGCCGGTCCCGGCCCAGGTCGTACTCGCGGGCGGGCAGCCGGTCCCCGTCCACCCGGACGGCGCCGTCGTCGACCAGGCGTCGGGCGGCGCTGCTGGACCTGGCGAAACCGAGCTCGACCAGCAACGCGGGCAGGTGCACCGGGTCCCCCGGCGGCAACGCCCGTTCCGGCAGGTCGTCGGGCACCTCGTGCTGCCGGTGCACGGTGTCGAAGCGACGTTCAGCCGCCTCGGCCGCATCCGGGCCGTGGTAGAGCGCGACCACCTCGGCCGCGATCCGGCGTTTGGCCCGGTTCGCGGCCGGGCCGCCGGCGGACGCCTCGCGTTCCAGCTCGGCCACCTGGTCCGGGCGCAGGTCGGTCGCCAATCGGGCGTAGTGCCCGATCACCGGGTCCGGGATCGACATCACCTTGCCGAACTGCTCGTCCGGTGGCTCCTCGATCCCGATCCAGTTGCCGAGCGACTTGCCCATCTTCTCGACCCCGTCGGTGCCCACCAGCAGCGGCACGGTGAGCACCGCCTGCGGGGGTTGGCCGTGCGTCCGTTGCAGATCGCGGCCCATGAGGTTGTTGAACGTCTGGTCGGTCCCGCCGAGCTCGACGTCCGAGTGCACCGCGACCGAGTCGATGCCCTGCAGGAGCGGGTAGAAGAACTCCACCAGCGAGAGCGGCAGATGCTCGCGGTGCCGGCGGGCGAAGTCGTCCCGTTCCAGCAGGCGCGCGATGGTCACCTCCCGCGCGTACGACATGATCTCGGCCATCGTCATCGGGTCGAGCCACTCGGCGTTGTCCCGGACCTCGACCCGATCCGGGTCCAGCACCCGCATCAGTTGCTCGAAGTAGCGCCGCGAGTTCTCGGCGGTCTGCTCGGCGGTGAGCGCGGAGCGGGTGTTCGTCCGGCCCGTGGGATCGCCGACCCGGCCGGTGAAGCCGCCGACGATGAGCACCGCGGTGTGCCCCAGGTCCTGGAACTGGCGGAGCTTGCGCAGCACGACCGCGTGGCCGAGCGTGAGGTTCGCGCCGGACGAGTCGATGCCCAGCTTCACCCGCAACGGCCGGCCCTCGCGCTCGGCGGCCAGCAGGCGCTCGGCCAGGCCGCCGGCCGGGAGCACCTCGGCCGCTCCGAAGGCGAGCCGGTCGTGCGCCTCGCGCAGCGGCGGCGGCAGGTCGTCGGCGCTGACGCCGGGTGGTGGCGAGGTGGTCGCGGTCACGGTAGGAGTCTGCCGTACGGGCGCGAGCCCAGTACCGGTGCCGCCGGCGTCAGGCACACAGACCGGGGCCGGCCGGATCAGGTGGGGATGGAGCGGCGGCGGGTGGCGGCTCGGTAGAGGCTGACGGTGGGGTCGTCGGCGATCCAGAGTCGCCAGGGGCGGTCGGCCGCCACGGCGACGCCGACGCGCGGGCCGGTCCTGATGTCGGCGTCGGCGACCGGGGTGCCCGTGCGCAGCCGGACCGGAGAGGCGTCGTCGAGCAGGTCCGCGCCGGTGTCGGGGCCGGTGAGGCCGAGCGCGCTGGCGAGCCGGGCCGGACCGCGGGCGAGCTCGACGTCGGTGCGGGCGGCCGGTCGGCGGGCGCGCGCGAGGTCGACGCCGGTGACGACCCGGCCGGCCCGCAGCAGCACGGCGCTGGCGTCGCCGTCCGGTCCGGTGACGACGTTGCAGCACCAGTGCATGCCGTAGACGAAGTAGACGTACAGGAAGCCGGCCGGTCCGAACATCACCGCGTTGCGCTTCGTACGGCCGCGAAAGGCATGCGAGGCGGGATCCACCGGTCCGGCGTAGGCCTCCACTTCGGACAGTGTCACCGCGACAGTCCCCTGTGGACCGTCCACTTCGAACACCGCGCCGAGCAGGTGCCGGGCCGCGACGAGCACCGGGCCGGACAGCAGATCCTGATCGAAGGGTCGGCTCAGCGGCCCAACTCCCCCGCTGCTGCCTTCTCCGCCGACCACGCCAGGTGATCCTGCACGGTCCCGGTCAGCTCGGCCAGCTGATCGGCCACCCGGTCCGGCGCGGTGCCGCCGTGGGCCGAGCGGGCCCGCAGCGCCCCCGGCACGTCGAGCACCGTACGGACCTCCGGGGTGAGCCGCGGGTCGACGG
This sequence comes from Mycobacteriales bacterium, assembly GCA_035995165.1. Lineage (NCBI taxonomy): Bacteria > Bacillati > Actinomycetota > Actinomycetes > Mycobacteriales > Mycobacteriales bacterium. Next base: position 27,633 of record DASYKU010000028.1, on the reverse strand, counting down.
CGGCGAGCTCGGCGTCGTCCAGGTCGGTCAGCTCCTTACCGGCCCGCTCGCAGTAGGACACGACCTCCCCGGCGATCTCGTGGGCCTGCCGGAACGGCACCCCGGTCCGCACCAGCCACTCGGCGACATCGGTGGCCAGCGCGAAGCCTTCGGGCGCGGCCGCGGTGAGCCGGGCGGTGTCCACGGTCATGGTCCGGATCAGCCCGGCCAGCGCCGGCAGCACCAGCAGCAGCTGCTCGACCGCGTCGAAGGCCGGCTCCTTGTCCTCCTGCAGGTCCCGGTCGTACGCGAGCGGGAGGCCCTTGAGCGTCACCAGCAACCCGGTCAGCCCGCCGATGAGCCGGCCGGCCTTGCCCCGGGCCAGCTCGGCGATGTCCGGGTTCTTCTTCTGCGGCATGATCGAGGAACCGGTCGAGTACGCGTCGTCGAGCCGGATCCAGCGGAACTCGCTGGTGGCCCAGAGGCAGATCTCCTCCCCGATCCGGGACAGGTGCACGCCCAGCAACGCGGTCACGAACAGGAACTCGGCGACGAAGTCCCGGTCGGAGACCGCGTCGATCGAGTTGGTCGCGGCCGAGCGGAAGCCCAGCTCCTGCGCGGTCAGCTGCGGGTCCAGCGGCAGCGACGAGCCGGCCAGCGCGCCGGCGCCGAGCGGGCTCACCGCGGCCCGCCGGTCCCAGTCCCGCAACCGGTCGAGGTCGCGGGCCAGCGCGTGCACGTGGGCGAGCAGGTGGTGCGCGAACAGCACCGGCTGCGCGTGTTGCAGGTGGGTCATGCCGGGCATCGGCACGTCCCGGTGCTCCTCGGCCCGGCCGACCAGCGCCGCTTCCAGCTCGGCGACCGCTCCGGCCAGCTGCCGGGCGGCGTCGCGCAGGTAGAGACGCAGGTCGGTGGCGACCTGGTCGTTGCGGCTGCGGCCCGCGCGGAGCTTCCCGCCGAGCGGGCCGAGCCGCTCCAGCAGCCCCCGCTCCAGCGCGGTGTGCACGTCCTCGTCGTCGATCGTGGCCACGAAGGTGCCGGCCCGGACGTCGGCCTCCAGGTCGTCCAGCGCGCCGAGCATCCGGGCCAGCTCGTCGTCGTCGAGCAGGCCGGCCCGGTGCAGGACGCGGGCGTGGGCCCGGGAGGCGGCCAGGTCGTACGGCGCGAGCCGCCAGTCGAACTGCACCGAGACCGACAGCCGGGCCAGCGCCTCGGCCGGTCCGCCGGAGAACCGGCCGCCCCACAGCCGCATGCCGCCGGGCGGGGTCGGCACGGTCATGCCGGCCCCGGCCGGTCGGCCTTGCTCACGGCCAGGTCCCGGGTCGCGGCGATCCGGCTGGGGAGGCCCCAGAGCTGGACGAAGCCGCGGGCGAGCGACTGGTCGAAGGTGTCGCCGGTGTCGTACGTGGCCAGCGCGTAGTCGTAGAGGGTGGCCTCGCTGCGGCGGCCGGTCGCGACGGCGGAGCCGCCGTGCAGCCGGAGCCGGACCTCGCCGGTGACGTGCTCCTGGGCCGAGTCGAGGAAGGCGTCCAGGGCCCGCCTGAGCGGGGAGAACCAGAGCCCGTCGTAGACCAGCTCGGTCCAGCGCTGCCGGACGCCCTGGGTGAACCGGCGCAGGTCCCGCTCGACGGTGAGGTCTTCGATCTCCCGGTGCGCGGCCAGCAGGGCGATCGCGCCGGGCGCCTCGTACACCTCACGGCTCTTGATGCCGACGAGCCGGTCCTCGACCATGTCGAGCCGGCCGACGCCCTGGCCCCCGGCCCGGACGTTGAGCTCCTCGATGGCCTGGCGCACGGTCACCGGCCGGCCGTCGATCCCGGTCGGCACGCCCTGGTCGAAGCGGATGAGCACCTCGTCCGGCTCCCGCGTGACGGTCGGGTCGGACGTGTACGAGTAGAGCTCCTCGATCGGCGAGTTCCAGGGGTCCTCGAGGAAGCCGGTCTCGACCGCGCGGCCCCAGAGGTTCTGGTCGATCGAGTACGGCGAGCGGCCGCTGACGTCGATCGGCAGGCCGGCCCGCTCGGCGAAGGCGATCGCCTCGTCCCGGGTCATGCCGGCGTCCCGGACCGGGGCGAGCACGTGCAGGTCGGGGGCGAGCGCACCGATGCCGACCTCGAAGCGGACCTGGTCGTTGCCCTTGCCGGTGCAGCCGTGCGCGACGGTGTCCGCGCCGTACTTGCGGGCGGCCTCGACCAGCGCCTTGACGATCACCGGCCGGGACAGCGCCGAGACCAGCGGGTACCGCTCCATGTAGAGGGCGCCGGCCTTCAGCGCGGGCAGGCAGTAGTCGTCGGCGAACTCCTCGCGCAGGTCGAGCACCTCGGACTCGACGGCCCCGCAGGCCAGCGCGCGCTTGCGGACCTCCTCCAGGTCCTCGCCGCCCTGGCCGACGTCGGCGGCCACGGCCACCACCTCGGCGCCGGTCTTCTCGGCTATCCAGCCGATGGCCACGGAGGTGTCCAGCCCTCCGGAGTAGGCGAGGACGACACGCTGGGTCACGGATGTCTCCTAGATGTTCTCGCCCCGGCGTCAGGCCGGCGCGGGTCGGTCGGGTTGGGTCAGGCGGAGGTCCGGGCCGGTCGTCGCCGCCGCAGCTCGGGCTCGCCGGCCGCGTCGCCGGCACTGCTGCGGTGCGCCTGCTCGTGCTCGATCGCGGCGCGCAGGCGGCGCTGCTGGACGGTGAGCTGGTCGGGCACCTGCCGGTGGGACAGGGTCCGCATGAGCTCGGCCAGATCCTTGCCGCCGTCCGGGTCGCGGGCGATGAGCAGGACCGTGTCGTCGCCGGCGATCGTGCCGATCACCTCGGCCAGGCCGGACCGGTCGACGGCGGAGGCGAGGAAGTGGGCCGCGCCGGGCGGAGTCCGCAGCACGGCCAGGTTGGCGCTGCCCTCGGCCGAGACCATCAGCTCGGCCAGCAGCCGGATGAGCCGGGCCAGCGCGCCGCCGACGGCCAGCGCCGGCACCGCGGCCGGGGGGCCGCCGTCCTCGGGCACCACGTACGCCATCGGGCCGCCGGCCCCGGTGCGGACCTTGACCGCGCCGAGCTCGTCGAGGTCGCGGGACAGCGTGCCCTGGGTGACCGCGATGCCCTCCGCGGCCAGCAGCGCGGCCAGCTCCCCCTGGGAGGTCACCGGCTGCGCGGCGACCAGCTCGACGATGCGGGCCTGCCGGGCGACCTTGCCCAGCGGGACCGGTGGCAGCTCGGTCATGATCGCTCCAGCAACCAGACGAGCAGCGCCTTCTGCGCGTGCAGCCGGTTCTCGGCCTCGTCCCAGACCGCGCTCTGCGGGCCGTCGATGACCTCGGCGGCGATCTCCTTGCCCCGGTACGCCGGCAGGCAGTGCAGCACGACCGCGTCCGGCGCGGCCTGGGCGAGCGCCTCCGAGGTGATCGCGAACGGCACGAACGGGGCGGTCCGCGCCGCGGCCTCGCCCTCCTGGCCCATCGACACCCAGGTGTCGGTGACGAGCACCTCGGCGCCGGCGAAGGCCTCCTTCGGCTCCTGGGTCAGCTGCACCGAGCCGCCGGTCGCGGCGGCGATCTCGATGGCCCGGGCGACCACGGCCGGGTCGGGGTCGTACCCGACGGGGTTGCCGATGCGGACGTGCAGACCGGCGGTCGCGCCGCCCAGCAGCAGCGAGTGGGCCATGTTGTTGGCGCCGTCGCCGACGTAGGCCAGGGTCACGCCGGCCAGCCGCCCGAGCCGCTCCCGCACGGTCTGCAGGTCGGCCAGGACCTGGCAGGGGTGGAAGGAATCGGTCAGCGCGTTGACCACCGGCACCCGGCTGACCCGGGCGGCGGCCTCGACCCGCTCCTGGCCGAAGGTGCGCCAGACGATCGCCGCGCACTGCCGGTCGAGCACCCGGGTGGTGTCCTCGATCGGCTCGCCCCGTCCGAGCTGGCTGCCGACCGCCTCCATCACCAGCGGATAGCCGCCGAGCTCGGCGATGCCGGCGCTGAAGGACACCCGGGTGCGGGTGGAGGGCTTGTCGAACAGCACGGCGACCGCGCGCGGCCCGGCCAGCGGGGTGAAGGCGAACCGGTCGGCCTTCACCCGGGCGGCCAGCTCGAGCACCTCGACCTGCTCGGCGGGGCTGAGGTCGTCGTCCCGGAGGAAGTGTCGCGGCATCAGTGCGTCCCCTCGTCAGCGCCGGCGTTGGTGGCGCCGACCGTAGCGGCCCGCTCCACCTCCGCGACGGCGGCGGCGAGCGCTGCGACGGCCTGGTCGGCCTCGCCCGCGGAGAGCACCAGCGGCGGGGCGATCCGGACCGCGTCCGGCTGCACCGCGTTGACGAGCACGCCCGCGCCGCGGGCGGCCACCTCGACCTGGGCGGCCACCGGCCGGGTCAGCACCAGCGCCCGCCAGAGACCGCTGCCGCGGACCCCGCGCACCAGCGGCGAGTCGATCGCCGCCAGGCCGGCGGCGAGCCGGTCGCCGACGGTCCGGACCGAGGCCAGCAGGTCGTCCCGCTCGATCGTCTCCAGGACCGCGAGAGCGGCCGCGCAGGAGACCGGGTTGCCGCCGAAGGTGCTGCCGTGCTGGCCGGCGGTGAGCAGGTCGGCGGCCGGGCCGAAGGCGATGCAGGCGCCGATCGGCAGCCCGCCGCCGAGGCCTTTGGCCAGCGTGACCACGTCGGGCCGGATGCCCTCGCTCTGGTGCGCGAACCAGGCGCCGGTCCGGCCCAGCCCGCTCTGCACCTCGTCGACCACGAGCAGCGCGCCGGCCGCGTCGCAGGCCTCGCGGGCCGCTCGCAGGTAGCCCGGCGGCGGCGGGACGACGCCGCCCTCGCCCAGGGTCGGCTCCAGGAAGACCGCGGCGGTGCGCTCGGTGATCGCGGCCCGCAGCGCCGCCTCGTGCCCGTACGGCACGAAGGTCACGGGGCCGGGCAGCGGGGCGAACGGGTCACGCTTGGAGGCGGTCCCCGTCAGCGAGAGCGCGCCGAAGGTCCGCCCGTGGAAGCCGGCCTCGGCCGCCACGACCTCCAGCCGGCCGCCGTCCGGGTCCGAGGTCCAGCCGTGCCGGCGGACGATCTTCAGCGCCGCCTCGTTGGCCTCGGCGCCGTCGTTGCCGAAGAACACCCGGCCGCCACCCCCGAGCAGGCCGACCAATCGCTCGGCCAGCGCGATCCCGGGCTCGTGCACGAACAGGTTGCTGGAGTGGGCCAGGACGCCGACCTGGCGCCGGACGGCCTCGACCAGCGCGGGGTGCGCGTGCCCGAGGGCGGAGACGGCGATGCCCGCGATGAGGTCGAGGTATTCGACGCCGTCGACGTCCCAGACCCGGCAGCCCTCGCCGCGGGCGAGCGCGACCGGTGGGGTGCCGTAGTTGGACATCATGACCGCGTCCCACCTGGCCCGCAGCTGGTCGGCAGCGGTCATGGTGTGCCTCCTGTGGTCGCCGCCGGGTCGTGGGGGGTGACCATCGTGCCGACACCGGAGTCGGTGAAGACCTCCAGCAGCACCGCGTGCGGCACCCGGCCGTCGAGCACGTGCGCCTGCGGGACGCCGCCGCGCACAGCGCGCAGGCAGGCCTCCATCTTCGGGGCCATGCCGGCGGACAGCGTCGGCAGCAGGGCGGCCAGCGCGTCGGCACCGATCTCGCTGACCAGCTCGCCCGCGATGCCGTCGGCCGACCAGGACGAGTAGAGCCCCTCGACGTCGGTGAGCACGACCAGCTTCTGTGCCCCCAGCGCGACCGCGATCGCGGCCGCGGCGGTGTCCGCGTTGACGTTGTACGACTGCCCGCCCGGGCCGCCGGCCACGGTCGCGATCACCGGGATCCGGCCGTCGGCGAGCAGCGCACGCAACGTCCCCGGGTCGACCGCGGTGACGTCGCCGACCAGCCCGAGGTCGATCTCCTCGCCCTCGACCATGAGCGTCCGCGGCTCGGCCGTCATCAGCCCGCCGTCCTCGCCGGACAGGCCGACCGCGAACGGGCCGTGGTCGTTGACCAGCCGGACCACGTCGCCGTTGACCTGGCCGACGAGCACCATCCGGACGACCTCCATCGCCTCCGGCGTGGTGACCCGCAGGCCGGCACGGAACTCCGAGGGGATGCCGAGCCGGTCGAGGTGGGCGGTGATCTGCGGGCCGCCGCCGTGCACGACGACGGGCCGGAGCCCGACGTACCGCAGGAAGACGACGTCCTCGGCGAACGCACGCTGCAGCGCGGGGTCGGCCATGGCGTGGCCGCCGTACTTCAGGACGACGACGGCGCCGTGGAAACGGGCCAGCCAGGGCAGCGCCTCGACCAGCGTCGCCGCCTTGGCCAGCGCGGTGATCCGGTCGGCCGAGGCCGGGGCGACGGTGCCGGTCATGACGAGTACGCCGAGTTCTCGTGCACGTAGGCCAGCGACAGGTCGTTGGTCCAGACGGTCGCGGTGTCCGGACCGGCGTGCAGGTCGACGAGGACGTGGACGTCCCGGCCGGAGAGGTCGACCAGGTCGCGGGGGTCGCCGGCGGCGCCGGCCCGGCAGACCTGCACGCCGTTGATCGCGACGTCGAGCGCGTCCGGCTCGAAGGCGGCCGACGTCGTGCCGACCGCCGACAGCACCCGGCCCCAGTTGGGGTCGTTGCCGAAGAACGCGCACTTGAGCAGGTTGCTTCGGGCGATCGACCGGCCGACCTCGACCGCGTCGGCCTCGCTCGCGGCGCCGGCGACCTCGATCCGGACGTCCTTGGTGGCGCCCTCGGCGTCGGCCAGGAGCTGACGGCAGAGGTCCGCGCAGAGCTGCTCGACCGCCGCGGCGAACGCGGCCGCGTCGGGCGTGACCCCGGAGGCGCCGCTGGCCAGCAGCAGCACGGTGTCGTTGGTCGACATGCAGCCGTCGGAGTCGACCCGGTCGAAGGTCCGGGCGGTCGCGGCCCGCAGCGCGGAGTCGCAGCCGGCCGAGTCGACCACGGCGTCGGTGGTCAGGACGCAGAGCATGGTGGCCAGGCCCGGCGCGAGCATGCCGGCGCCCTTGGCCATCCCGCCCACCGTCCAGCGGTCGCCGGTCACGACCGCGGTCTTCGGCCCGCTGTCGGTCGTCATGATCGCCTGCGCCGCGACGTCGCCGCCGGTCGCGGTCAGCTCGGCCGCGGCCTTGCCCGCACCCGGCAGCAGCAGGTCCATCGGCAGCCGGTCGCCGATCAGGCCGGTCGAGCAGACCGCGACGTCCACCGCACCGATGCCGAGCGCGGTCGCGACGGTCTCGGCCGTGGTGTGCGTGTCGGCGAAGCCGGCCGGGCCGGTGCAGGCGTTGGCGCCGCCGGAGTTGAGCACGACGGCCGTCAGCCGGCCGGTCGTGAGCACCTGCTGCGTCCAGACCACCGGCGCAGCCTTGACCCGATTGCTGGTCAGTACGCCGGCGGCGGCGTCGAGCGGGCCGTCGTTGACGACGAGCGCCACGTCCGGGCCACCGGACGCCTTGAGCCCGGCCGCCACGCCGGCCGCCCGGAAACCCTGGGCTGCGGTCACGCTCACGGTGCTGCTCCTTGTTCGCTCCGGTCGGGCGCCCATGGCGACGTCTTCCCGCTCACGGGGCGATCCCGTCCACGGCGAGGCCGGTGGTCTCGGGGAGGCCGAGGAGGAGGTTGGCGCACTGCACGGCCTGACCGGCCGCGCCCTTGCCGAGGTTGTCGATCGCGCTGCAGACGATCACCCGGCCGGAGCTGATGTCGATCGTCGCCTGCAGGTGGGCGCTGTTGCTGCCGAACGTCGCCGCCGTGTGCGGCCAGCGGTCCTCCGGCAGCAGGTGCACGAACGGCTCCGACCCGTACGCCGAGGAGAGCACGTCGCGCACGTCGGCGGCGGTGACCCCGGGGTGGGCCGGGCGGGCGGTGACCGTCGCCAGGATGCCGCGCGGCATCGGTGCCAGCACCGGGGTGAACGACAGCGAGGAGGCGCCGGTGGCCTGCAGGATCTCCGGCACGTGCTGATGCCGGCCCACCTTGTACGGCGAGAGGTCGCCCATCACCTCGCTGCCGAGCAGGGTGACCTTGGCCGACCGGCCGGCGCCGGAGGTCCCCGAGGCGGCCACGACGACCACGTCCTCGGGCGACACCAGGCCGGATGCGACGAGCGGGGCCAGGGCCAGGATCGTGGCGACCGCGTAGCACCCGGTCACGGCGACCCGGTTGGCGGCGGCGATCGCGGCCCGCTGGCCCGGCAGCTCGGGCAACCCGTAAGGCCAGGGGCCGGCGTGGGGTCCGCCGTAGGCCTCGGCCCAGGCCGACTCCGAGACCAGCCGGTGGTCGGCGCCGAGGTCCACGACCGGCAGGCCGGCCGGGAGCGCGGCCGCGACGGCCGCGGACTGCCCGTGTGGCAGGGCGAGGAAGACCAGGTCGGACTGCGCGAGGGCGGCCGGGTCGGTCGGCACCAGCACGCGGTCGGCCAGGCTGACCAGGTGCGGGTGGACGTCGCCGAGTCGCTCCCCCGCGTTGGCGTGGGCCGCGACCGGCCCGACCTCGAGCTCGGGGTGGGAGGACAGCAGGCGCAGCAGCTCGCCGCCCGCGTATCCGCTGGCTCCGGCGACGGCGACGGTCGTTCCCATGTGCAAGAAGATACCGCATACCGCATGAGTATGCGAGCGGCGAGTAGGGCAGGATCGTCCCGTGGATCTAGGTCTGGCAGGTCGGGTGTTCGTGGTCAGCGGCGGCTCGCGCGGTCTCGGCCGCGCCACCGCCGAGGCGCTGGTCGCCGAGGGTGCCCAGGTGGTGCTCGGCGCCCGCGACGAGGCGGCGGTCGAGCGGGCCGCGCAGGAGCTGGGCGGGTCGGCGCACGCGGTCGGCGTCACCGCCGACCTGGGCCGGGCCGCGGCCGCGCACGCGCTGGTCGAGGCGGCCCGCAGTGCGTACGGCGGGCTGGACGGGGCGCTGGTCAGCGTCGGCGGACCGCCGCCCGGGTCGGCGCTGGAGACCGAGGAGGAGGCCTGGCGGGCCAGCTTCGAGTCGGTGTTCCTGGGCGCGCTGCGGCTCACCCGGCTGGTGGCCGGCGCGATCGGCCCGGAGGGCGGCTCGATCGCCATGGTGCTGTCCAGCTCGGTGCGGACGCCGATCCCGGGCCTGGCCATCTCCAACGGGCTGCGGCCGGGGCTGGCCGGGCTGACCAAGTCGCTGGCCAACGAGCTGGGTGCGCGCAACATCCGGGTCAACGGGCTGCTGCCGGGCCGGATCGCGACCGACCGGACCATCGAGGTCGACAAGGCCGACGCCGACCCGGAGGCGGCCGCGCGCCGGATGCGGGCCGGCATCCCGCTCGGGCGTTACGGCGAGCCGGCCGAGTTCGGCCGGGTCGCGGCGTTCCTGCTCTCCCCCGCCTCGTCGTACGTGACCGGCTCGATGGTGACGGTCGACGGCGGCATGGTGCCTACCTGGTGATGGGCGTGGCCTGGCGCTGGAACTGGGTGCGGTAGAGCTCGGCGTAGAGCCCGCCGCCGGCGAGCAGCTCGCCGTGGGTGCCGGCCTCGACCACCCGGCCCGCGTCGATGACCAGGATCTTGTCCGCGTTGAGGATCGTGGACAGCCGGTGCGCGATGACCAGCGAGGTCCGCCCCGCGAGCGCCGCCGCGAGCGCCTGCTGGACGGCGACCTCGGACTCGGAGTCCAGATGCGCGGTGGCCTCGTCCAGGATCACGATGCCCGGCGCCTTGAGCAGCAGCCGGGCGATCGCCAGCCGCTGCTTCTCCCCGCCGGACAGCCGGTAGCCGCGGTCGCCGACCACGGTCTCCAGGCCGTCCGGCAGCGCGGCGACCAGCGTCTCGACCTGGGCGGCGGCGAGCGCGGCCCACATCTGCTCGTCGGAGGCATCGGGCCGCGCGTACGAGAGGTTCGCCCGGATCGTGTCGTGGAAGAGGTGCGCGTCCTGGGTGACGACGCCGATCGCCGCGTGCAGCGACTCCAGCGTGACGTCCCGGACGTCGTGCCCGCCGACCTGCACCGACCCCGAGCGGACGTCGTAGATGCGCGGCACCAGCTGGCTGATCGTGGTCTTGCCGGCGCCGGACGGCCCGACCAGCGCGATCAGCTCCCCCGGCGCGGCCGTGAAGGTCACGCCGTGCAGGACCTCCTGCGACGGTGCCTGGTCCAGCACCGCCACGTCCTCCAGCGAGGCCAGCGACACCTCGTCGGCCGTCGGATAGGAGAACCGCACGTCGTCGAACTCGATCGAGCGCGCGTCCACGGGCAGCGCGACCGCCTCCGGGGCGTCGGCCACCATCGGCGTGATGTCCAGCACCTCGAAGACGCGGTCGAAGGAGACCAGCGCGCTCATCACGTCGACCCGGACGTTCGACAGCGCGGTCAGCGGTCCGTAGAGACGGGACAGCAGCAGCGCCAGGGTCACCACGGTGCCGGCGTCGAGCCGGCCGGTGAGCGCGAACCAGCCGCCGAGGCCGTAGACGAGGGCCTGGGCCAGGGCGGCGACGAGGGTGAGGGCGACGAAGAAGGTCCGCGCGTACATGGCCGAGACGACGCCGATGTCGCGGACCCGGGTGGCCCGCTCGGAGAAGGACCGGGACTCGTCCGCGGGACGGCCGAAGAGCTTCACCAGCAGGGCGCCGGAGACGTTGAAGCGCTCGGTCATGGTCGCGTTCATCGAGGCGTTCAGCCCGTACGACTCCCGGGTGATCGCCTGCAGCCGGGCCCCGACCCGGCGCGCGGGCAGCACGAACAGCGGCAGCAGGACCAGCGAGAGCGCGGTGATCTGCCAGGACAGCGAGAACATCACCGCCGCGGTGAGGACCAGCCCGATGACGTTCGACACGACGCCGGACAGCGTCGAGGTGAATGCCTGCTGGGCGCCGATCACGTCGTTGTTCAGCCGGCTGATCAGCGCGCCGGTCTGGGTCCGGGTGAAGAACGCCAGTGGCATCCGCTGCACGTGGTCGAAGACCCGGGTGCGCAGGTCGAGGATCAGGCCCTCGCCGATGCGGGCCGAGTACCAGCGCTGGGTGAGCGAGAACACCGCGTCGACCAGCGCCAGCGCGGCCACCACCACAGCGATCTTGACCACGACGCCGGTCGCGCCCGCGTCCCGCTTGCTGATCTCGTTCACGACGCGGCCGGCCAGCACCGGGGTGGCCACCCCGATCACGGCGCTGCCGATGACCGTGAGCAGGAAGATCGTCAGCTCCCGCCGGTACGGCCGGGAGAAGCCGCCGATCCGCCGTACGGTCCCCTTGGGCAGCTTCTGCTCGGTCACCGACGTGTCCCGCCGATAGGAGCGCAGCACCGTCCACGGGCCGTGCCCGCCGGGCATCGTCATCCACGCACCTCCGCCGGGACCAAGTGGTCAAGACTCGCACCACTTCCACCGCTCCGCCGAGGGCGTAACGCGATGGTGCCGACCTCAACCCTGGTCGAGTCCAGCGAGGGCCCGCAGCCGGCGGACCTGGGCCGCCCGCTCGGCCGCCTCCTGCTCGTCCCGGCCCCGGCCGAGCGCGCCCAGCAGCAGCGCCTTGGTCTCGACCACCGCGTCCCGGGCCGGCGCCAGCAGCGCGGCGACCAGGTCACCGACCGCGGCGGACAGCTCGGCCGCGGGCACCACCAGCGTGGCCAGGCCGAGTGACAGCGCCTCGGCGGCCCCGACCCGCCGGGCGGTCAGGCAGATCTCCAGCGCCCGCGAGTAGCCGACCGCGGCCACCAGCGGGCTCGTGCCGCCGAGGTCCGGCACCAGGCCGTAGCTCGACTCGGCCATCGTGAACGAGGCGTCGTCGGCCAGTACCCGCAGGTCACAGGCCAGCGCGAGCTGGAACCCGGCGCCGACCGCGTGCCCCTGCACGGCCGCCACCGAGACCAGGTCCGGCCGGCGCAGCCAGCTGAACCCCTCCTGGTAACCCCGGACGGTCTCCTCGGCCTCGTGCGCCGGCAGCGCGGCGAGCTCGGGCAGCCCCGGCGCTCCCGGGATGCCGCCCGGGCCGAACGCGGCCCGGTCCAGCCCGGCCGAGAACGATCTCCCCTCGCCCCGGACGACGACCACCCGGACGTCCCCGGGCAGCGAGCGACCGGCCTCGCGCAGCGCCGCCCAGGTGTGCGGGGTCTGCGCGTTGAGCCGGCCGGGCCGGTCCAGGACGACCGTCACGACCGGCCCGTCCCGCTCCACCCGGACCCCGGTGAGGTCCGGGTCCGTCCCCGTGACCTCGCTGGTCAGGGTCAGCCCTTCTTCCGCCGGGTCGCGCCCCCACGGCCGCGCAACGTCGTCCCCGACTCGGTCAGGATCCGGTGCACGAACCCGTACGACCGGCCCGAGGATTCGGCCAGGGCCCGGATGCTCTGCCCCGAGTCGTACTTCTTCCGCAGGTCGGCCGCCAGCTTGTCGCGCGCCGTCCCGGTGATGCGGGCACCCTTTTTGAGGTCTGCTGCCACGTTCCGACCCTCCGTCGCCTGTGATCTGTGCGGGTCACCAGGGGTTGTACCCCCTAGCAACCCCATGATCACCCAGGGCAGCGATCAGCACCACCCGGCGACCGTGTGACGCATAAGGTGGCAGCCCGTGACGGACAGGCAGAGATCAGGCCAGCGCGATGAGATCGGCGAGATCCTCGGACCACGCGTCCTCGTCCCCGTCCGGGAGCAGGATCACCTTCTCCGGCTTCAGCGCCGTGACCGCGCCCTCGTCGTGCGTGACCAGCACCACGGCCCCGCTGTACGTGTCCAGCGCGGAGAGCACCTGCTGCCGCGAGGCCGGGTCGAGGTTGTTGGTCGGCTCGTCCAGCAGCAGCACGTTCGCGCCCGAGCTGACCAGCGCGGCCAGCGCCAGCCGGGTCTTCTCCCCGCCCGAGAGCGTGCCGACGAGCTGCTCGACCGTCTCGCCGGAGAACAGGAACGCGCCCAGCACCCGGCGGATCTCCCCGTCGGTCGAGTCCGGGGCCGAGGAGCGCATGACCTCCAGCACGGTCCGGTCCACGTCGAGCTGCTCGTGCTCCTGCGCGTAATAGCCCATCCGCAGCCCGTGGCCGGGCACGACCTCGCCGGTGTCCGGGGTCTCGGCGCCGGCCAGCAGCCGCAGCAGGGTCGTCTTGCCGGCGCCGTTGAGGCCCAGCACGACCACCCGGGAGCCGCGGTCCACCGCCAGCGAGACGTCGGTGAACACCTCCAGCGACCCGTACGACTTGGACAGCCCGTCCGCGGTCAGCGGCGTCCGCCCGCAGGCGGCGGGGGTCGGGAACCGCACCCGGGCGACCTTGTCCCGGGCCCGCGCGCCCTCGGTGCCGGCCAGCAGCCGCTCGGCCCGCTTGGCCATCTGCTGGGCCGCGGTCGCCTTGGTGGCCTTGGCCCGCATCTTGTCGGCCTGGGCCAGCAGGGCGCCGGCCTTCTTCTCCGCGTTGGCCCGCTCCCGCTTGCGGCGGCGCTCGTCCTGCTCGCGGGCCTCGAGATATTTCTTCCAGCCCACGTTGTAGATGTCGGCCTCGGCCCGGTTGGCGTCCAGGTGCCAGACCTTGTTCACGACCTTCTCCAGCAGGTCGACGTCGTGGCTGATGACCACCACGCCGCCGGAGTGGGAGCGCAGGAAGTCGCGCAGCCAGCTGATCGAGTCGGCGTCGAGGTGGTTGGTCGGCTCGTCCAGCAGCAGCGTGGACGCGTCGGAGAACAGGATCCGGGCCAGCTCGACCCGGCGGCGCTGACCGCCGGACAGGGTGCCGAGCGGCTGGGCCAGCACCCGGTCGGGCAGACCGAGGTTGGCGCAGATGCGGGCGGCCTCGGACTCGGCCGCGTACCCGCCGAGCGCGGAGAACCGGTCCTCCAGCTTCCCGTAGCGGATGACGGCGGCGTCCCGGACGGCGTCGTCGGCGGCCTCGGCCAGCGCGACCTGGACCTTCTCCAGCTCGTGCAGCAGGGTATCCAGGCCGCGGGCGGACAGCACCCGGTCCCGGCTGAGCATGGCCAGGTCGCCGGTGCGCGGGTCCTGCGGCAGGTAGCCGATCTCGCCGCGGGTCTCGATGATCCCCCCGTACGGCGAGGACTCGCCCGCCAGCACGCGCAGGGTGGTGGTCTTGCCGGCGCCGTTGCGGCCGACGAGGCCGATGCGGTCGCCGGGCTGGACGCGCAGGGTCGCGCCGGACAGCAGGATGCGGGAGCCGGCACGCAGCTCCAGCTTGGATGCGGTGATCATGGTGACGCTCTTCCGGGGTCGTCGGGACGGGGCCAGTGCGGGACTGGCCCGGTCAGGACATTCGAGGCGTCACGACATCCAGTGTACGTGTCTCGTGCGACCGGGTTACCGCTCCGGCGGCGGGCTCGACCCGTCGGTCTGCATGACCATGAACGTGGCACCGAACGGGTCGGTGACCGTGCCCATCCTCCCGTACGACGACTCGGTCGCCGGGCCGGCCACGGTGCCACCGGCGGCCAGCGCCCGCTCCAGTGCCGCGTCGGCGTCCGCGACGCCGAAGTAGACGACCCAGTGCGGCGGCGCGTCCTGGCCGAACATCCCGCCCATCCCGCCCAGCGGGGCCGGGTCGCCGGCCAGGTGGAAGGTCGCGTAGTCCGGTCCGGCCGCCGCCAGCGAGTGCGTCTCGTAGCCGAACACCGCGCGGTAGAACGGCCAGGCCGACGCCGGATCGGGCGTACGCAGGTCCTCCCAGGTCAGGCCGCCGGGCTCGCTGTACACCTCGGTGCCGAGGTGGGTTCCGGCCTGCCAGACGCCGAAGACCGCGCCGGTCGGATCGGCGGCGACCAGCAGCCGGCCGAGCCGGCCGACGTCGCCCGGCGGCAGCAGCAGCGTGCCGCCGGCGTGGGTGATCAGCTTCGCGCTCGCGTCGGCGTCGGTGCTGGACAGGTAGAGCGTCCAGGCCGAGGGCAGGCCCGGCTGCTGGGTCGGCCCGATGCCGGCCGCGGCGGCCCCGTCGACCTGGCCGATGACGTACCCGCCGAACTCCTCGTCGGACCCGGCGAAGGTCCAGCCGAGGACCTGCCCGTAGAAGGACTGGGCCAGCGGGACGTCGGAGACGGTGAGATCGACCCAGCACGGCACGCCGGCGGGCCAGGGACTGGTGCGGTTCGGCATGGCGGCCATCCCACTCGCTCCGGCCGCCGCTGTCGAGCGGTTCAGCCCAGGGCGAGCACCGGCACGCCGAGGTCGGCCACGCCGTCGACCCGGTCGAGCACGACGAGCCCGAGGTCGGCGGCGGCATCCCGGGTCACGGCCTTGGCCGGCAGGAAGCGGAACTCCGGATCGGCATCGGCCTCCGCCGCCATCGCGGCCAGATCGGCCGGCGTCGGCTCCTTGGCGATCGGCGTGGAGACCTTGCCCGGCCGGCCGCGTACGGGCTCCGGCAGCGCCTCCGGTCCGGGCATCCCGGGCCGGTCCGGGGTGATCCAGAGCGTGTGCCCGGGGGTGCAGAGGCCGGCCAGCAGGCCGGTTGCCGGATCGGACGCCTGCGCGTCCTGCCCGTCCTGCAGCGCGCCGACCGCCGCGGCCTGTTCCTCGGTCGGCTCGTCCAGACCGAGCAGGGCCAGCGCGGTGGCCAGCGGCAGCGGGTCCGGATGGCCCCGGCGCAGCGGCCAGCGCGGGAACACCGACGGCGGCCAGGCGTAGGGCAGGTCGTCCGGCTCCCACGCGTCGCAGACGTCCAGCCCGTAGCGGACCAGGGCCGGGGTGAAACCGCGCCACATCGTCACCGCGGGATGGTTCTTCCAGCCGTACGAGGTCCAGGTCAGGGCGCGCAGGATCTGGTAGGTCTCGACCCGCTGCTGGCCCAGCCGCCGGTCGTCCAGGACGGCTGCGCTCGCCACGAAGTCGTCGTACGGGAGGAAGGTCTGCACGCGGCCTTCCTCCCCGTCAGGCGTCGGTCCTCTCCGGCTCCGGCGCACGAGCAGCGTGCAGCGTGAGAGCGGTGAGGACCAGCGCGACCGCGGTGATGATCGCGGCGCCGAGGAAGCCGCGGCCGGCCCCGGTGGCCAGCGCGCCGGCGGAGTCGCCGGGCAGCCCGGCCGCGCCGGCCCAGGCGACCGTGCCCAGCGCGGCCAGTCCGACCGCGCCGCCGACCTGCCGGGCGGCGCTGAAGACCCCGGAGGCCAGACCCGTCTCCCCCGGCGCGACGCCCTCCAGCGCGGTCAGCGTGAGCGGCACCTGGGTGAGCCCGAACCCGGCGTACGTCAGCAGGGTCGGCAGGAACAGGCCCAGCACGTACCCGTCGGCGGCGTCGATGCGCGAGAGCCAGGCCAGCCCGGCCACGGCCAGGACCAGCCCGGCGACGGTCAGCCGCCGGGCCCCGAGCGGGCCGACCAGCTTGGCGCTGGCCCGGGCGCCGGCCATCAGCACCAGCGACATCGGGATGTAGACCAGCGCGGTGGTCGCGGCCGAGTAGCCCCAGACCCGCTGCAGGAACAGGGTCATGAAGAAGTAGACCCCGAACATCGCGGTGCTGGAGAGCACCAGCACCAGGTACGTCCCCGAGCGCTGCCGGTCGGCGAAGATCCGCAACGGCACCAGCGGCTGCGGGCTCCGCCGCTCCACGGCCACGAACGCGACCAGCAGCACGACCGCGGCGGCGAGCGTCCCGGCCACGGCCGGGTCGGTCCAGTGCGAGACGCCGCCGGAGTCCGTCGCGGCCCGGAGCACGCCGTACACGAGCAGGGTCACGCCGAGGGTGCCGGTGGCCGCGCCGGTCAGGTCGAACCGGCCGCCCCGGGTGGCCGGCTCCGGCAGCGCCCGCGGCGCCAGCAGCACCAGCGCGATCCCGATCGGCACGTTCACCAGCAGCACCCAGCGCCAGGACAGCCAGGTCGTGATCGCGCCCCCGGCGACCAGGCCGAGCGGGCTGCCGACGGACGCGATGGCCACGTACGCGCCGAGCGCCTTGGCCCGGACCGGTCCCTCCGCGAAGGTGGCCGCGATCAGCGAGAGCGCCGCCGGCGATGCCCCGGCGGCGCCGATCCCCTGCAGCGCGCGGCAGGCCAGCAGCTCCCACTGCTGGGTGGACAGGCCGCCGAGCAGCGAGGCGACGGTGAACAGCACCAGCCCGGCCACGAACACCCGGCGCAGCCCGAGGACGTCCCCGGCCCGCCCGCCGAGCAGCAGCAGCCCCCCGAACGCCACCGAGTACGCGGTGACGACCCAGGCCAGCCCCGCGTCGGAGAAGCCGAGCGACCCCTGGATGGCCGGCAGCGCGACGTTCACCACGGTCGCGTCGAGCAGGAAGACCAGCTGGGCGACCGAGATCACCCACAGCGCGAGCCGGCCCCGGGAGTCGGCCGGCTCGCTCACGACGGGATGCCGGCCGCGACCTCCAGGCGGCGGCGCAGCGGTTCGCGCAGCACCTTGCCGAGCGAGTTCTTCGGCAGCTCCCAGACGAACTGGACCCGGTCCGGGCAGAGCACCGGCGCCACCCCCTGGTCCTGCAGGTACTCGCGCAGCTCCCCGACCGTCGGCGGCCGCCCGTCCGGGACCACGACCGCGCAGACCAGGTCGGCGGCGGGCACGGCCGGGTCGGGGTAGCCGACCAGCACCACGTCGGTGACGGACGGGTGCCGCATGAGGATCGTCTCGACCTCCAGCGTGGACACCTTCTGCCCGGACGCGCGGGTGATGAGGTCGTTGCGCCGGCCGGTGATCCGGATCCCGCCGCGGCCGTCGACCCGGGCCAGGTCGCCGGTGTCGAACCAGCCTTCGCTGTCCACAGTGGACTCGTACAGGTCCCGCTGGCCGAGGTAGCCGAGGGTCTGGGAGGCGCCGCGGACCAGCAGCCGGCCGACGTCACCACCGGCCTCGATCGCGATCTTCACCTGCATCCAGGGCATCGGGCTGCCGTCGCTCTGCGCGCCCCAGCCCTCCGGGTCACCGGGCCGGGTCAGCGTGACCCCGCCGTTCTCGGTCATCCCCCAGAGCGTGTGCGCGGGCACGTCCAGCACGGTCCGGACCTCGGCGATGAGGTCGGGCTGGACCGGGGCCGAGCCGGAGACGATCCGGTGCAGGCTGGCGGTGTCCCGGGGCTTGTCCCGCTGGATCCGCAGCAGGTTCACCAGGTAGCTCGGGGACAGGTAGGCCCAGGTGATCCGGTGCCGCTCGACCAGGTCCAGGAACAGCTCCATGTCGGTGTTGTTGTCCTGCATCACGGTCGTCGCGCCGAGCAGCACCGGCAACGAGACCGCGAACGACGAGCCGGCCATGTGGGTGAGGAAGTTCGGCACCGAGATCACGTCGTCGCCGCTGAGGCCCTGCGACTCGGCCACCGTGCGGGCGGCCGCGTACAGCGTGTTCTGGCTGTGCACCACGGCCTTCATCGCGCCGGTGGTGCCGGAGGTGTAGAGCAGCAGCACCGGGTCGTCGGCGCCGCCGGGCTCGATCCCGTCCAGCGGATGCCGCTGCTCCCAGGCCGTCCGGACGAAGAACTCCTCGAAGTCCAGCGCGCCGGTCCGGCTCGCGTCGCCGACCACGACGCGGTGCTTGAGCGTGGCCGGCGCGACCTCGGCCAGCCGCCGGTCGTAGTCGACCCCGCCGAAGCTGTCCACGGTCACGCAGACGGTGGCCTTGCTGGCATCGAGCACGTACGCCAGCTCGCGGCCGGCCAGCACCGGGATCACCGGCGAGCTGACCGCGCCGATCCGGGCGCAGGCCAGGTAGAGCGGGCCGAGCAGCCAGCGGTTGGGCAGGTAGACCGCGACCACGTCGCCGCGGCCGACGCCGAGCTCGGTCAGCGCGGCCGCGCACCGGGTCACGCTCGCCTGGTACTCGGCCCAGCTCAGGGTGCGATCCGGCACCCCGCCGGAGTACGCGATGACGGCCGGGTGGTCGGGGCGCTCCCGGGCGTTGCGCTCCAGGTCGTCGAGGAAGGTCTCCGTACGCCACCAGCCGGCGTCGTAGAAGGCCTTCGTCTCGTCCTCCGACGGCGGTCGCAGCGTGTCCCACATGGCGGGAGGCCTCCTCGTCCGGCAATCCCGCCCTGTCACGGTTGTGTACGGACCGGGACCGACGGGGAAGACTGGTTCATATAGTGCCGTACGAGTCCTTCCCACCCGGACCTGTAGGTACACGATCGTTGGAGGACACGTGAAGATCGGCGTGCTCGGCTGGGACCACGGCCCCGAGGACCCCGACTCCCCCGGGCTGGCCGAGGCCGGGACCCGGCTGGGTCACGAGACCAGCCTGTTCACGCTGGAGGAGGTCTCCTTCGCCGCGGCCGCCTCCGGGCTGCGGGTGCTGCTCGGCGGCGAGCCGGCGTCGTCGTTCGACGCGGTGATCTGCCGGGCCAACCTCTACGGCGACTGGCACACCCGGCCGTTCACCGGCTGGGAGGAGCGGCTGGAGACGCTGCAGGCGGTGACCACCGCCGTCGGCGCGGAGCGGATGTTCGACCCGGCCGACGTCTGGTTCGCCGGCTACAGCAAGTTCCTCACCGCGCAGAAGCTCGCCGCGGCCGGGCTGCCGGCGCCGCCGACCCGCTCGGCCACCTCGATGGCGGACGTGGCCGCGGCCGTCGCGGACTGGGGGCCGACGGTGGTCAAGCCGTCCTTCGGGCTGCGGGCGATGGACGTGGAGCGGGTCACCGACCCGTCCGACCCGGCCGCGGTGGCGCTGGTGGAGCAGCTGCTGGGCAACTACAAGACGCTGCTGTGCACGCCCTACTACCCGACCGAGTACGGCGAGTTCCGGCTCACCGTCGCCGGCGAGGCGATGCCGATCAACATGCTCAAGCTCCCCGCGCACGGGGTGTGGCGGGTCAAGACGCTGGAGGGCGCCAGCTTCGAGCGGCTGGAGGCGCCGCCGGAGCTGGCCGACCTGGCGCTGCGGGCGGCCCGGGCGATGGGCATGACGCTGGCCGGGCTCGACATCCTGCCGACCCCGGACGGGTACGTCGTGCTCGAGGTCAACCCGGTCGCCGGATTCCTCAACATCTTCGGCGAGGAACCCCGCCAGGAGGTCTTCACCGCCGTCTACGACTGGGTCGAGAAGCACGCCGGCTGAGATCATCTGCACATGCGACTGACGGTGCTGGGTGGGAGCGGGGCGTGGCCGGCGGCGGGCGGGGGCTGCAGTGGCTACCTGGTCGAGCAGGACGGGTTCCGGCTGCTCGTCGACCCCGGATACGCCACCGTGCCCCGGCTGCTGATGCTGCTGCCGGCCGCGGCGGTCGACGCGGTGCTGGTCACGCACGGGCATCCGGACCACTGCGCCGACCTCAACCCGCTGCTGCGGGCCCGGGTGCTGCCCGGCGGCGCGGGCGTGCTGCCGGTGCACGCGCTGCCGGGGGCGCTGGACGCGGTGCTGGCGCTGGACGCGCCGCCGATGCTGGCCGGGTCGTACGCGCTGCACGACCTGGTCGGGACGACCGCGATCGGCCCGTTCGCGGTGCGGACCGTACGGCTGCCGCACTTCGTCCCCAACCTCGGCGTCCGGCTGACCGGCGACCGGTCGCTGGCCTACACCGGGGACGCGGCCCCGGACGACGCACTGCTGGACCTGGCCCGGGACGCGGACGTGCTGCTGGCCGAGGCGTCCTTCGTGGACACCGTGCCGGAGCGGCAGCGGGCCGGGCTGAGCACGGCCGTCTCGGTCGGCCGGCAGGCCGCGGCCGCCCGAGTGCGGCAGCTGGTGCTGACGCACCTGTTCCCGACCACGGACGCGGCCGCCGCCCGGGCGGCCGCGGGCGCCGCCTTCGCCGGCCCGGTCGACGTCGCGACTCCGGGGTTGGTCGTCTAGGCGAGAAGGACCTCGGCCGCGACCGGGCGGTAGCCCGCGGCGAGGAACATCCGCAGGGAGGCGACGTTGGCCGGGGAGACCTGGGCCCACAGGACCGTGGCCGGCGGGACCAGCGCGGGAGCGGTGGCGACGAGCGCCCGGCCCAGGCCGCGGCCCCGGTACGCGGGGTCGACCTCGAGCGAGACCTCCCAGCGGCCGGCCAGGCCGCGGCCGAGCACGAGGATCGCGCCGGGCACCGTCCAGGCCCGGACGTCGGTCCGGTAGCGCTCGGCCCGCCGCAGCCGGGCCGAGTCGGCCCCGGTCACCGGAGTCAGCCCGGCCAGCGGGATCCCCGGCAGCTGGATGCCCTGCGGCTGGATCCCCTGGCGCACGACCTTCTGGGGCACGACCTTCTGGGGCACGACCGCCTGCAGCGCGACCGCCTGCGGCGCGATCCCCTGCGGCGGGATCTCTTGCCGAGGCGCGACCAGCACGGTGTCGTACGCGCCGGGCTCGGCCCCGACGCGGTCGGCCAGCGCGGCCAGGAACCGGGCCGACATCGGCGCGGACAGCGAGCCCGGCGGCAGCACCGAGCGGACCCAGTCCGGGTCGACGTCCGCGGCGACCACGTGGTGGGCGGTGAACCCGATCACCCCGGCCACCGCTCCCCCGGCCGCCCGCGGCAGCACGGTCACCCCGCCGTCCGCCACCGGCGGCCGCCCGCCCGCAGCCGCGGCAAGAATCTCCCCGAGCCCCACCCTCTCCGCCGCTCCGGCCGCCTCCGGCGACCCAGCCGACCACGCCGACCCAGCGGCCCCGGCCGAGTGGGGCTGGCCGGGCGGGTCCGGAGGCGGGGGACGGGTCGGTGGGTCGGTCATGGGCCGACGTTGGTTGCGAGGCGGGTGAGGAGGTCGGCGAGGTGGGCGGCGTCGGCGTCGGTGAGGCCGGTGCGGAGGCGGCGATCGTGCGCGACCGCGGCCTCGCGCAGGCGCAGGAAGAGCGTGTCGCCGGCGTCGGTGATCTCGACCAGGGACGTACGGCGGCTGGCCGGGTCGCGCCGGCGGGTCACCAGGCCGGCCTCCTCCATCCCGTCCAGGTGGTGGCTCAGCGTCGCGCCGCGGATCCCGACCGCCTCGGCCAGCTCGCTCTGGCTGCCCAGCGAGCGCGTCTTCAGCGACAGCAGTACCAGCCAGACCGGCAGCGAGCCGCCGGCGGCGGCCAGCCGCTCGTCGAAGGCCCGGCTCACGGTGCGCGCGGTCCGGGTCAGGACGAGCCCGAGGGGCGGTTGCGTCACAGCCGCCATCCTAATCGATCGGTAGACATCTAACAGTTAGAAGGCTAACGTTCACAGCATGGACGACATCATGACGACCGGACAGAAGTGGGCGACGGCGGAGAGCACCGGCGACACGGCGGCGCTGGCCGAGCTGGTGACCGAGGACTTCCGGGTGATCGGCCCGGTCGGGTTCACCCTCGACCGGCCGCAGTACCTGGGCCGCTACCAGGGCGGGTTCACCCCGGAGTCGGTGAGCTGGGACGAGGTCGACGTCCGCGAGTACGGCGCCGCCGCCGTCACCGTCGCCACCGTGACGCAGCGGGCCTCGTTCCAGAATCAGCGCGCGGACGGGACCTTCCGGGTCGGCCACCTGTTCGTCCGGGACGGCGACCGCTGGCGGATCGCGAACGTCCAGTACTCGATGATCGGCGGCCCGTCGCCGTTCCAACAGAAGTGAACGCGGACACAAGTGAACGCGGACACAAGTGAACGCGGACGGCCCCCGGGGAAACCCGGGGCTGTCCGCTGAAGGACCGGCTCAGACGTTGAAGCCGAGCGCCCGCAACTGCTCGCGCCCGTCGTCGGTGATCTTGTCCGGACCCCACGGCGGCATCCAGACCCAGTTGATCTTGAAGTCAGCGGCGACGCCGCCACCCGGGCCGCCGGTCAGCGCCTCCCGGGTCTGGTCCTCGATGACGTCGGTCAGCGGGCAGGCCGCCGACGTCAGGGTCATGTCCAGGGTGACCACCCGGTCGGCGCCGACCTGCACGCCGTAGACCAGGCCGAGGTCGACCACGTTGATGCCGAGCTCCGGGTCGACCACGTCGCGCATGGCCTCCTCGATGTCGTCCACGCTCGGGATGGTGGCCTCGGTCATGCGCTCGCCCTCTCCTGCTCGGCGACGGCCTGTGCCGTCGCGTCCTTCCACGCCATCCAGCCGAGCAGTGCGCACTTGATCCGGGACGGGTACTTCGAGACGCCGGCGAACGCGACCGCGTCCTCCAGCACCTCCTCGTCCGGCTCGACCGCGCCCTTGGACTGCATCAGCCGCAGGAACTCCTCCTGCACGGCCACCGCGTCCGCCACCGGCTTGCCGACCACGAGGTCGGTGAGCACCGAGGTGGACGCCTGGCTGATCGAGCACCCGGCCCCGTCGTAGGAGACGTCCTGGACCACCCCGTCGGACACGCGCACCCGCAGCGTCACCTCGTCGCCGCAGGTCGGGTTCACGTGGTGCACCTCGGCGTCGTACGGCTCGCGCAGCCCGCGCCCGTGCGGGTGCTTGTAGTGGTCCAGGATGATCTCCTGGTACAGGGAATCCATCTTCACAGGAACATCCTTCGTACCTCGTCCAGACCGCGGACCAGGGCGTCGACCTCGTCCCGCGTCGTGTACAGATAGAAAGACGCTCGCGTGGTCGCCGGGATTCCGTAGCGGTCGCAGACCGGCTTCGCGCAGTGGTGCCCGGCCCGGACGGCGACGCCGACCGAGTCCAGCACCTGGGCCACGTCGTGCGGGTGGACGCCGGCCAGCGTGAAGCTCACCGCACCGCCCCGGTCGACCGGGGTGTCCGGGCCGACGATCCTCAGGCCGGGTACGTCGTGCAGCCGCTCCAGCGCGTACGCCGTGATGTCCTGCTCGTGCGCGGCGATCACGTCCAGCCCGATGCCGGTGATGTAGTCCACCGCGGCGCCGAGCCCGACCGACTGCGCGATCGGCATCGTCCCGGCCTCGAACTTGTACGGCAGCGGCGCGTACGTCGAGCCGGTCATCGCGACCGTCTCGATCATCTCGCCGCCGCCGAGGAACGGCGGCAGCTCGTCCAGCAGCGCGGCCTTTCCCCAGAGCACGCCGATGCCGGTCGGGCCGCAGAGCTTGTGCCCGGTGAACGCGTAGAAGTCGGCGCCGAGCGCGGTCACGTCGACCGGCAGCTGCGGCGCGGCCTGGGAACCGTCGACCACCACGACCGCGCCGGCCTCGTGCGCCCGCGCGGCGATCTCGGCCACCGGGTTCAGGGTGCCGAGCGTGTTGGACACGTGCACGAGCGAGACGACCTTGGTCCGGTCGGAGATGAGGTCGTCGATGTTCGAGAGGTCGAGCCGGCCGCCGTCGGTCAGGCCGAACCAGCGCAGGGTCGCGCCGGTCCGCTGCGCCAGCAGCTGCCACGGCACGATGGTGGAGTGGTGCTCCATCTCGGTGATGACGATCTCGTCGCCGGGACCGACCTGCAGCGAGGACTTCCAGGCCATCGTGTTCGCGACCAGGTTCAGCGCCTCGGACGCGTTCTTCGTGAAGACGACCTCGTCCCGGGACGGGGCCTTGATCAACCCCGCGACCTTGTCCCGGCCGCCCTCGTACGCGGCGGTGGCCTCCTCGGCCAGCACGTGCTGGGCCCGGTGGATGTTCGCGTTGTGCCGCTCGTAGTGCTCGACTATCGCCTCGACGACCTGGCGCGGCTTCTGCGAGGTGTTCGCGCTGTCCAGGTAGACCAGCGGCTGGTCGTCGTGCACCCGCCGCTCGAGGATCGGGAAGTCCTTGCGGACCAGGTCGACGTCGTAGCTCACGAGGCCGCCGCCGACCCGGCCCCGGTGAACCGCTCGTAGCCGGAGTCCTCCAGCTGCTCGGCCAGCTCCGGGCCACCCTCCTCGACGACCCGGCCGGCCACGAAGACGTGCACGAAGTCCGGCTTCACGTACCGCAGGATCCGGGTGTAGTGGGTGATCAGCAGGGTGCCGACGCCGGTCTCGCGGACCCGGTTGATGCCGTCGGAGACGACCCGCAGCGCGTCGATGTCCAGGCCGGAGTCGGTCTCGTCGAGGATCGCGAACTTCGGCTTGAGCAGGGCCAGCTGCAGGATCTCGTGCCGCTTCTTCTCGCCGCCGGAGAAGCCCTCGTTGAGGTTGCGCTCGGCGAAGGCCTTGTCCATGTCCAGGGCGGTCATCGCGGAGTTGACCTCCTTGACCCAGGTGCGCAGCTTCGGCGCCTCGCCCCGGATCGCGGTCGCCGCGGTGCGCAGGAAGTTCGACACCGAGACGCCGGGCACCTCGACCGGGTACTGCATGGCCAGGAACAGACCGGCCCGGGCACGCTCGTCGACGGTCATGGACAGCACGTCCTCGCCGTCGAGCAGCACGCTGCCCCGGGTGACCGTGTACTTCGGGTGCCCGGCGATCGAGTACGCCAGGGTCGACTTGCCCGACCCGTTCGGCCCCATGATCGCGTGCGTCTCGCCCGACGTGATGGTCAGGTCGACACCCTTGAGGATCTCGTCGGCCGCACCCTCCACCGACACGTGCAGGTCGCGGATCTCCAGCGTGGACACAGACTCAGCTCTCCAGTCGGACGAGGACCTGGTCGTCCTCGATCTTGGTCTCGTAGATCGGTACGGGAACGGTCGCCGGCAGCCCGGTCGGCTTGCCCGAGCGCAGGTCGAAGCGCGAGCCGTGCAGCCAGCACTCGACCGTGGTGCCCTCGATGTCGCCCTCGGACAGGGCCACGTCCGCGTGCGAGCAGACGTCGCGGATCGCGAACACCTCGCCCTCGGTGTGCACCAGGCACACCGGCTCGGAGCCGAACTCGACCCGGACCGCGGTCCCCTCGGGGACGTCGGCCAGCGGGCAGGCGGTCAGCCAGTCGCTCATGCGCCCACCGCCGCGAGCTCCGCCTCCACGGCCGCGGTCAGCCGGTCGGCCACCGCCGGCACGCCCAGCTGCTTGATCACGTCGGCGAAGAAGCCGCGGACGACCAGCCGGCGGGCCTCGACCTCGGGGATGCCCCGGGCCATCAGGTAGAACAACTGCTCGTCGTCGAACCGGCCGGTCGCGCTGGCGTGCCCGGCCCCGGTGACCTCGCCGGTCTCGATCTCCAGGTTGGGGACCGAGTCGGCCCGGGCGCCGTCGGTGAGCAGCAGGTTGCGGTTCAGCTCGTACGTGTCGGTCTGGGTGCCCTCGGGCCGGATCCGGACGTCGCCGATCCAGACCGTGTGCGCGTCCCGTCCCTGCAGCGCGCCCTTGTACGTCACCCGCGACCGGCAGTTCGGCACGGCGTGGTCGACGTAGAGGCGGGCCTCCTGGTGCTGGCCGGCGTCGGCGAAGGACAGCCCGAGCAGCTCGGCGTTCCCCCCCGGCGCGCTGAAGCGCACGGTCGGGCTGATCCGGACCAGGTCGCCGCCGAAGGTGACGACCGCGTGCCGCAGCCGGGCGTCGCGGCCGAGCTGGGCCGCGTGCGCGGCCACGTGCACGGCGTCGTCGGCCCAGTCCTGCACGGACACGAACGTCAGCGAGGCGCCGTCGCCGACCCGCAGCTCGACGTTCGCGGCCAGCGTGGCCGAGCCGGCGTGGTCGAGGATGACCACCGCCTCGGCCGAGGCCTGCACGTCGACGAACAGGTGCCCGTAGGCCAGCTCGCCGGCGCCGCGCAGGGTGATCGTGATCGGGTCGGCCGGGGTGGTGCCCTTGGGCACGGTGACCACCAGCGCGTGGCGGACCCGCTCCAGCGCCAGCGCGCTGACCCGGTCGGCCGGGGCGAGCACGGAGCCGACCGGCTCGGCGTCGCCGGCCACCTCGCGGATCTCGACCTGGTCGGGCGCGCTGGTCTCGACGGTCAGCGCCGTCTCGGCCGGGAACGGCTCGAGCAGGTCGCGCATGCGGGCCAGCGGAGTGAACCGCCACTCCTCCTCGCGGCCGGTCGGGACGCCGAACTCGTCCGGGTTGCGGGAGGTGAACCGCTCGGCCCGGGGACGCTCGCCCGGCCCGTGCGAGTGGCCGCCGGCGCTGGACGCGCCCGGGGCGACGGCGGTAGCGCGCGCCGGGGTCCGCGGCGGGCCGGCCTGCGCGCCGACGCCCGGCGCGAACAGCTCACCGGCCAGCGCGGCCCGCTCCGCAGCGCCCTCGTCGGCCGCGTCCCGGGCCCCGGCCGCGCCGGAGCCCTCCGGCACCGGGCCGCCGGCCGGAGCCGTGGTCCCGGCGGCGGGGCCCGCCCCGGCCGTCGTGCCAGCGGCCGGGCCGGCGGCGGCCGGGCGGATCGCGTCCGCCGGATCGGAGCCGGGCTCCACCAGCGCGGCCGCCGTCGCCTCGACGTACTCGCTGCGCTCAGTGTCGTTCTCGGCGCCCGGCATGCCGGGTGCCGTCGGGGACGAGCTCATCAGCCGACGGCCCCTTCCATCTGCAGCTCGATGAGGCGGTTCAGCTCCAGCGCGTACTCCATGGGGAGCTCGCGCGCGATCGGCTCCACGAAGCCGCGCACGATCATCGCCATCGCCTCGTCCTCGGTCAGGCCGCGGCTCATCAGGTAGAACAGCTGCTCCTCGGAGACCTTCGAGACCGTCGCCTCGTGGCCCATCGACACGTCGTCCTCGCGGACGTCCACGTACGGGTACGTGTCGGAGCGGCTGATGCTGTCGACCAGCAGCGCGTCGCACTTCACCGTCGAACGGGAGTGGTGCGCGCCCTCGTTGACCTGCACCAGCCCGCGGTACGAGGTCCGGCCGCCGCCGCGGGCGACCGACTTGGAGATGATCGTCGAGGACGTGTACGGCGCGGCGTGCACCATCTTCGCGCCCGCGTCCTGGTGCTGGCCCTCGCCGGAGAACGCGATCGAGAGGACCTCGCCCTTCGCGTGCTCCCCCACCATCCAGACGGCCGGGTACTTCATCGTCACCTTGGAGCCGATGTTGCCGTCGACCCACTCCATGGTCGCGCCCTCGTGCGCCAGCGCGCGCTTGGTGACCAGGTTGTAGACGTTGTTCGACCAGTTCTGGATCGTCGTGTAGCGGCAGCGG